>NZ_JALLKV010000055.1:0-39559 GCF_023093815.1 Pseudomonas sp. PNPG3 | reverse complement strand
TCTCTCCTACTGGTTACATTCACAGGTGTTTTGGCCATCTACTGGCATAGCGCCAGCAGGCGGATAATTCGATACATGCCCAGCCCGCGCAGTCTTGGCGGTTGGAATGGGTTAGGCGACGGATTTCTTTGGGCTGTGTTTGCCACTCTCGGCCAGCTCAGCGTGCATTTGGTCTATCGCGGTCCCGGCCACATAGCTCGGGTTGCTGATCTGTCCATTGCGAATGCGGAAGACTGTCGAGATGTCGCATTTGGCACGCTCTGCAATGGCTTTGTAGGTCATGCCAGAGCCAAGCAATGCATCCAGTTTTTTTGGAAGATCGGTAGCGCTCATGGCTGCCTCCTTTGTAGATATGCACATCATCATGCACCAGTGCATACATGTCAACGATCCGCTGTATTGCCCTATGCACCGCCGGGAGGCAGCATTGCACCTATGCATAAATCGATAGATAAAATCCTTGCTCAACTGATGGCCAGAGACGGCATCACCCAGATTGAGCTGTCGAGCCGGACTAGCGTCGGGCAGTCGACCATTTCCCGAATTCTTAAGCCGCAAGGCCCAAAAGGGATCAAAGAGCCGACTGACAAGCAGGTGCGGCCTCTTGCCGATTTTTTTGGAATCACCACAGATCAGCTGCGAGGCTATGAGCCTTTAGGCGAGGCCGAGCCTGAAGCCCAGGACCGCAGAAACCTGTCTACTGCCGAGATTGTTAAGCAGATGCTCGCAAAGCACGGCAAGGGTCTTTCTCTGGATGCTCGGCAGAAAATTGCCGAAGCCATTGAGGAGAAGTCTGCTGAACAAGCCGCTTCCAATGTCATCGCAGTTGACTTCTCTCGCCCCGGGCAGGTTGGGGACGAAGTGTGGATCGCCCACTACGACGTGCGCGGAGCTATGGGAGATGGCGAGGTAGCTCACGATTTCCCAGAGATGTTGCAGGACATCCGGGTAAGCCCCACCCATCTACGCGAGATGGGGGTTGAATTCAAAGAGCACTATCACCTGAAGCTTATATCGGGAATAGGTCAGTCAATGGCTCCCACCATCAAGAGTCGCGACCCACTGATCGTTGATATCAGCATCCGTGAGTTCGTGGGCGATGGAATCTACTACTTCTCCCACCAGGGTCATCAGTACATCAAGCGCTTGCAGAAGAAAGGTCGTGAGCATTTCAAGATGATTTCGGACAACAAGAATCATCCGCCTGAAGACATCCGTGTCGATGAAACCTACATCCAGGCCCGGGTGCTGCTTGTGTGGAATGCGAATCTGGTCTGAAACCTGGACGGCCTGCCAGCATCTGACAACGAGGAATTCAATGGATAGTGACAAGAAAATTCAGACCGAACGCGTGGAAACAAGCGTTGATTTGCTGAACACCTTGGCAGCCCTGGGCGACCTAGTGATTGCACAAAATGCAGCGCTGCTTGAGGCTTCTAAGCTGATCTATAGCGAGAAAATCGCCGCCAATGAGCGCGCAATGTTGATTCCCCTGAACGAATCGCTTCTTGAAGTGAAAAAGAAATCGGACGAGTACATAAACGTGCTCAAGACCCACGTAGCGCACATTAAGGCGGAGTCTGAGAGACTAGGAGATGCGTGATACGGCTTATCAAGCGCTGCTCAGCCAGCTGACCGCATCCGCAAACGATATCAGCGGACAATGGCTTGACCTCGAAGTCAACACGCCGGAGCTACTGAACCTCCAGTCCTCTCATGCGAATTCTCCGCGCGAAGGGAGTGATGACAATCCAGGCCAAGACGGCGATACTGAAGCCATGAATATCACTCGCGAAGAAATCGATGCGAAGCTGCAGCTGATTGAGGAACGCCTTGATCGGAAGGTTTCCGACATTGCCACATCAGTCAATGAACTGAAAGCTTCTAACGAACGCACGGTGATTGCACTTCAAAACGCAAAGTGGTGGGCAATCGGCACAGCCATTGCTGTCCTTGCCATTTTCATGGGCACCCTTCAATGGGGACTGTCTGCTCAAAAAGAAGAGAACGCTCGATTCAGCGGTTACATCCGAGATGACATCAAGAGCATAGGATCGGACGTACGAGATATCAGCAAAGCAGTGCTGGAGCTCCGCGTTAAATCAGAAGCCGAGCAAGGCAGCCCGGGGAAGTGACCTACGCCAGATTCGACCAAGCCCGCGATTAAGCGGGCTTTTTCATGTGCATCAGAAAGGCGCCTCCTCCTCTAACTTCTCCTCCTCCCAATCCCTCTCCATGACCAGGTCGTCGCGTTCTTCGGCGCTCTGCGGCTCCCATCTCACCGTCACGCTCTCATCGTCGTTGAAGGTCAGGTCCAGCTCCGGCGTCTCGGTGAGCAGCCCCATCACCTCCTCCCAATCCCCTTCCGCATCCGTGTCCAGGCGATGAATCGTCACCCAGCGCTGAGTCTGCGCCAGCGGGTGATTGATCATGGACGATACGCGCAAGCCCAGGCGTTCGAGTCCAGCCAATTCTTGGCGCACTTGCGGGGAGGATTTCTTCTGCTTGGCCATGCCGCTACTCCTTAGACTGTATATCCATCCAGTAAAATCAGAGCATAACCAAGCTCGTAGGAAAAGTTAATCCCTGTTGCCAGATATCGGAGGAGTAAAACCGGTCGAAATAATTTATGCACCAGTGCATTGACACCCTAATTGCACTGGTGCATATTTTATCCATCGAGGCGCTGCGAAGCCCTCGGAAGACCCCAGGGTCGACCGCTCTTTACACAACCAGACGTGACCACCTCGACGCACCCAGGCCATTACCTGGGTCGGGACAAGCTAAGTCGTCGACCACGCAGCCTCTGGATAGCTGCCGGACTCCCCTCATGGGAGGACGCCAAACCATGCGAGCCACCTGATGCGTAGCCAGTAGCTGCAGCAGGCAGAGGTGGGGAAACCCGGCGACGAGCGTGGCGCGGATCAAAAACTACAGGGGGAACCTGCCAATGAAGTAGCAAGCCCAGCCGGAACACGGACCGGCAACCCACGACGAGCTGCCCTACCCAGTAGGCCGCCGAGCTGCAGCTGGCAGTCGTGTAGCGAATACCTGACCCCATGACCACCCCGCCGAGGCCGATCAAAGCGAGGTGACCAGGGAAGCTCAAGGCCAGACAGAGGATCGGGTGAAGCCATCGGTGGTGGAGCTCGAGCACGGTTTCACTGGCTGGCCTTCTCACGAGGGCCAGACGGGAAACCAACCACACAAGGATGGACCACGCGATGTCCCAACAAACCCTGCAGGAACTGCTGACTGAACGAGTTGGCGTATACGCCCAATCCGAACGAGCTCGCGAGCTGATCGATCAAGGCATCGAGAGGATGTTCAAAGAAGTTGTGAGCGATACATTCCGGTCGTATGGCGCCTTCGGCAAGGCTGTCAAGGAAGCGGTAAGTGCGGCTCTGCCGGCGAACATCACAGACCTGTTCGAGCTGCAGCGCTACAACGCCATGGTGGCGAACGCGCTTCGTGAGAGGTGGGAGGCAGCTGCGCTTCAGTCCACCGTGTTGGATCAGGCTGAGAAGGCAATTGCGGAGGTCTTGGACGGTGAAGGCTTGCTGAGCGGTGAAGTTTCGCTCAGAGCGTTGCTGAACGAATTCGTAAGCGAGCATCGCGAGAAAGCCGCCGAGGAACACTGGAACAACCCCGAGATCCGCTTCGAAGAAACAATAAGCGGTCGGTCGGAGTTCTTGTACATCGGCTTCGATCCAGAGCCAGAAGAAAGTCGTAACGTCTCCTCATGGCGGACCGAGCCACGAGGGACCTACAGCTTGAAGAACTCGCTGCACCTCCACATCGTGGGTTCCCGTAAGACAGATGATGCCTTCCGCCCCACCGAACAGCTGGCCGAAGTCCTCAGTGCAAAGCTAGATGACAAACGCATAGCCGTGAACATGCGGATCCGCTCCAAGTGGGAGCGCATGCTGGCCTCGCTCTACTTCGGCAATGCGGTCCTGGTAATCGACTGTGATGCCGACGATTTCAGCTATGGCTTCGACGACTAACGGTGAATCAACCGAGGAGTAGGACCATGCTGATACTGACCCGCAAAGTGGGCGAAACCATCGTAATCAACGACACCATCCGCGTGACGGTGCTGCGGGTGAAGGGTGGCCAGGTACGCCTGGGGATCGAAGCGCCGAAAGACGTGTCGGTGCACCGGCAGGAGATTCAGGAACGCATCGATTCAAAAGCCGATGTGGCCGCCTGATTCGATTTCACTGGCTGGCCTTGGCGACAGGGCCAGACGGGAAATCAAACGCCCTGGAGGGCACCACAATGTTCAACATGGCAACCATGGCGGCCGATGAATGCCGCGAAGGCGCTCAAGACCGCGCCTGGAACCGCTGGATCGCACAGGCCCGCCAGATCCTCAGCCGCTACATAGTTGATGACCAGGATGATGCCGAAGAATGGCTCCACGACCTGTACTGCGACGGCTGCGAACCTGATGAAGCGGTCACCGAAGTTCAATGCCAGCTAGGCCTCATTGAGGCCTGAAGATTTCACTGTCTGGCCCTGTCGCCAGGGACAGCCAGTGAAATCAACCCTGTTATGTGTCTTTAGGCGATCCCACGTTTATAGAAAGTCTCGAAGCAGAAGTTGGTCGCGTCGATGTAGCCTTCGGCGCCACCGCAGTCGAAACGCTTGCCCTTGAACTTGTAGGCGATCACGCAGCCGTTCTGCGCCTGTTGCATCAGCGCGTCGGTGATCTGGATCTCGCCACCCTTGCCCGGCTCGGTGTTGGCGATGATGTCGAAGATGTCCGGGGTCAGGATGTAACGGCCGATGATCGCCAGGTTCGACGGGGAGTCTTCCGGCTTCGGCTTCTCGACCATGTTGGTGACGCGGAAAATGTCGTCACGGATCATGTCGCCGGCGATCACGCCGTACTTGTTGGTTTCCTGCGGGTCGACTTCCTGAATGGCGACGATCGAGCAGCGGTATTGGTTGTACAGCTTGACCATCTGGGTCAGCACGCCGTCACCTTCAGGGTTGACGCACAGGTCGTCTGCCAGCACCACGGCGAATGGCTCGTCGCCGATCAGCGGACGACCGGTGAGGATCGCGTGGCCCAGGCCTTTCATTTCGGTCTGCCGAGTGTACGAGAACGAGCACTCGTTGAGCAGGCGGCGGATACCAACCAGGTAGTTTTCCTTGTCGGTGCCCTTGATCTGGGTTTCCAGCTCGTAGCTGATGTCGAAGTGATCTTCCAGGGCGCGCTTGCCGCGACCCGTAACGATGGAGATCTCGTTCAGACCGGCATCCAGCGCCTCTTCAACACCATACTGAATCAGCGGCTTGTTGACCACCGGCAACATTTCCTTGGGCATGGCTTTGGTAGCGGGCAAGAAGCGGGTGCCGTATCCGGCTGCCGGGAACAAGCATTTCTTAATCATCGATATTCCTTGAGAGAAAAATTCCATAGCCGGGCAGTTTAAAGCAATCGAGCACAGGCAAACAATTCGGATCCATTACTAACCCATTGAAATACCCTAATTTCCTTATCCCCCATCACCAGGCTGCATCGGTCGTGACGTTCGCCCTCCCCTGGTCCGGGAGGTGGACGGCAGCGAGCGTCACGACCAATGCAGCCCACCGAGGACTTTTCATGGAAACGATTACTCGCGGCAAATGGACCGGCCACCTCGGCATGCTCTTGGCTCCTCGCGAGTTGGAGGCTCTGCTATGGGTTGCCCAAGACCTCACCACAAAAGAGATCGCTCGACTGATGGAGGTCTCTCCCGGGACCGTAGCCAACGGCATCGAGCGGGCAATCTACAAGCTGAAAGCGAAGCGTCGCCTGGACGCCGTGATGAAGGCTTGGGACAAGAAAATAATCAGTCCGCTCTGCATCCTCCTTGCTTGCCTCATCAGCATGCATGCCGCCATCAATGACAGCGACCCGATGCGCCGCGACCGCCGCGCGCCAGAACGCCGCATCGCCCAAGTTCGAATCGTTCGCAAGGCCGAGGCCTTCGAGCTCCACGCCTGACCCACTAAGGACCACACCCATGCAAGCAGCCATCCAACAAAGCCAAGACAAGCTTGAAGCTCTGCGCCAGGAAGTGATCACGGCCACCGAGGCTTTCCGCAGTAAATCGCGCTTCTTCGTCACCCAGAGCGGCAACGGCTGGGCTGTCGTTTCGGCCAGCAACAACCGCGTTTACGGTCGCAACACCAGCTACGCCCAAGCAGTCCGCTATGCGCAGAGCCTGGAGCGCGCGATCGACGCCAAGACCCTCCCCGTCGTGGCCGTGGTGAAAGTTCGGCAGGTCGGAGAATGCGCTACTCGCTGGGCTGCGCTGTTTGCCCTGGCACTGGTCTTGTTGGCCGGGGCGGCGTCCTCATGAGTCGCGGGGTAAACAAGGTCATCCTGGTTGGCACCTGTGGCCAGGACCCGGAGGTCCGCTACCTGCCCAACGGCAACGCGGTGACCAATCTGAGCCTGGCCACCAGCGAGCAATGGACGGACAAGCGTTCAGGCCAGAAGGTTGAACGCACCGAATGGCACCGCGTGTCGCTGTTCGGAAAGGTCGCCGAGATTGCCGGCGAATACCTGCGCAAAGGCTCGCAGTGCTACATCGAGGGCAAGCTGCAGACCCGCGAGTGGGAGAAGGACGGCATCAAGCGCTACACCACCGAAATCATCGTCGACATCAACGGCACGATGCAGCTGCTCGGCAGCCGGCCGCAGGGGCAGCAACCAGGTCAGGCACCAGATCGTCAGCAGCGCCAAGCGCCCCAGCAGCAGAACCAGCAGGCAGCACCGCCCGACCACGACAGCTTCGACGACGATATACCGTTCGCGCCGATGCATCACCTCGCCGGCGCGTAGTCATGAAGCGCCGGCAGCTGGTTCACCCCGCCGCCTACTACCTCGGCCGCGCCTGTCGCGACAACAACCAGTCACGCGATGCCCAGCCATACGGCTGGATGACCGTGGACTGCGGCTGGTGGCTTGCTGGCTGGCATGACCGAGACATGGAGCTTTCCGCTTGAAACGCATCACCGCGCGCGCCCGGCACGGCCGCCGCCAGCAACAGATCACTCTGCCGCCCAGCGGCATCCTTCACAAGGAGTCGAAGCAATGCCCACCCCAACCAATACCGCTGAGTTCCTCGAAGAGCTGAACGGCGGCGCATTCGCCAGCCAGATCGGCCACGCCCTGTCCGAGGTAGCCGCAGGCGTTGTTGATTTCGGCAAAACCGGAAAGCTAACCATCACCCTGGACTTCAGCCAGATCGGCGAATCCAGTCAGGTGAAGATCAAGCACAAGCTCGACTACAAGGTGCCGACCAAGCGCGGTACCCGCAGCGAAAACACCAGCCTGGACACGCCGATGCACGTCGGCTCGGGCGGCAAGCTTTCTCTCTTCCCTGAGAAACACGACCAGCTCTTCACCCGTGAAGAAGCACCTGTACACCCACGCTCGTAACTCACAGCACCTACAAGGAAAAGCGCATGTCCCTCAGCAAAGAAGCTCTCGAACTGATCCAAGAAAACACCATCGCAGCAGTTGGCCGCGATCTGCCGGCCTTGGGTCCGGTGGTCGTCGTTCCGCAAAACTTCAACGTTGTTGATCTGGAGCGTTACCAGGAAGGCCGCAACCGCTTCCGTGGCACCTACGCCACCCACTCCCTGGCCGACTACAGCGCCTACGTCGTCGAGCGTGCGGCGCCGGCGGCCCGCGGCTTCATCGATCAGGACAGCATGAGCTGCATCGTGCTGTTCAACATCGGTACCGCCGAAGCCCCGGGCCATGCCGATGATCGCGCCGTGCTGCGCCTGAAGCCTTCTGCCGCTTTCGCAGCCGTCCAGGCAGTGTGCGGCCAGAGCCTGGTGCAGAAGGCCATGAGCGACTGGATAGAAGACTGGAACCAGCACCTGTCGGCCACCGATGAAAACGGGGTCGCTATGTCGATTGCGAAGGCCATCGCCGCGGTTCGCACCATCACCGTCAAGGCCTCCTCCGAAAGCGATCACGCCGTCGGCGAGACTCGCGCAAGCCGCAGCACCATGGACCAGATCGAAGCCAGCTGCAAAGAAACCCTGCCGGCCTGGCTGGATTTCAAGGTCATCCCCTTCGAAGGCCTGGCTGAGCAAGTGATCCGCCTGCGCGTATCGGTCGTCACCAGTGGCTCCCAACCAGTGCTGAAACTGCGCTGGCTTGGCGAAGAGGCCCAGCGCGAAGCGATCGCCCAAGAGTTCAAGCAGGTACTCGAAGCCAAGGCAGGCAGCGCAGCCAAGCTGTCGCTGGGCACCTTCGACGCCAAATAATCCATGGAGGAATGGCCATGCAAGCCCTGAACATCAGCATCGAGCATCTCACCTTCAACATTCACGCGGCGCCGAAAGCCTCGATCCCTGGCCTTGCCGTACTCGGCGCTGCGCTGGCGGCTGGCGGCGTCGCAACAACTGAAGCGCCGGCCAGTTTTCCTGAAGTTGGCCAGGTCTGGCCCGGTGAAGGCGGTATCAACGGCGGCTACGTCCCGGCCCGCGGCGATGTTCCAGCCCACTACCTGATCTTCGCGTCGACCGATGTTGGCGACCACGCCTACGGCCGCTATGGCGAGGACTCGAAGGCGACCAGCAAGACCGATGGCCATGCCAATACCCTGGCCCTGCTCGAAGAAGGTGATCATCCAGCCGCCAAGGCTGCATCCGAGTATCAGGCTGACGGTCACACCGACTTCCACTTGCCTGCTGCAGCTCAGCTGTATCAAGGCTGGCTGAATTGCCCTGAAATCTTCGACAAGCAGGTCTGGTACGTGTCGAGTTCGCAGTTCTCAGCCGACTTCGTCTACTTCATGGACTTCAGCGATGGCACCCAGGACCTCGACTTCAAGGACAGCGAGCGTCGTGTGCGCCCCGTCCGCAGAAAGTTTATCTAATCCTTCATTCCTTCAATTCTGGCCGGCAGGCCAGCAGCAACCAGGGCGCATCAGCGCCTTTTTTGTTGCCCTCAAAACAGGACGCACTCATGAACGCACCAGCAATCGCAGCACATGACGAGCTTCAGATTGGCCAGCCCCACGGCGGCGGCTTCTTCATCGGCATCACCCAGGAAAACGGCAAGCTCTACCGGAACATCCAAGCGCCAAAGGCCTTCGAACTGAAGGGTGCAGTCGGCTGCTACGGAAAGGATGTCGAGGGAGCCAAAAGCTACACGGACAGCCGGGCCAATACGGAAGCATTCGCGGCGGAAGGCAGCGAGCTGGCCCAGCAAGCCCTGGGGCTGACCATTGGCGGCTTCTCCGACTGGGGTCTCCCGGCGCGCGACGTACAGGAGCTGCAGTATCGCCACCTGAAGCATACCGAGCAGGAGAACTACTGCTCTTGGCGTGACGGTGACAACCCCTCGAGCATTCCGCCAGGCCTTCCCTACACAGAAGCCTTCCCGGCTCAAACCACCCTGGAGGCGTTCCAAGAGGGCGGGCCGGAAGCGTTCGAGCCTGGGTGGTACGCATCGAGCACGCAGTTCTCAGCCTACGGCGTCTACATCATGGTCTTCAGCGGTGGCGGCCAGGACCTCGACTACAAGGGCCTCGAGCGTCGTGTGCGCCCCGTCCGCAGAGAACTCATCCAGTAATTCAATTATTCATTCAAGCCGCGCCAGCGGCTCGCTTTAAGGTGCTTTCGCATGGCCATGCACACGGATCTTGATATCCACAAATCAGCTCAGGAACTACTGCGCGTATCGCTTCAACTCGTCCGGAACATCCCGCGCGACGTGAAGCAATTGGCGGGTACCAAGATCATGGACGAGTGCCTGGAAGTGCTGTTGCTGATAGGCCGCGCCAACATGGCCCGCGATAAGCGCCCTCCCCTGAACGTCTTGCTGGAATGCCTCCAGAAGATCAACTACCTGATGCGAGCACTGATGGACATGCACGCGATCAGCGTCCCGCAGCACAGCCGGGTCATGAGGCTTTCCGCTTCAGTCGGCAAACAGGCAAACGCCTGGAAAAGAGTTTCCGCAACCGCGCCCGCTACTTGAGGGTCAAGGCTCTCTTGTCTGTGCGCTGAATCTGGTCGTGCCGCTGACCCAAGGTCACCGCCATGCGCATCACAGATACCGCCGATCTAAAGCGTTCGGGCTGGTCTGGCGCAGTTTCCCCGATGAGCAATCGCCAGGGCGACGTAGATAGCACGGCAGGTCGCAGTTCTCAGCCAACAACGTCTACATCATGGACTTCAGCGATGGCAACCAGAACAACGACAACAAGAACAACGAGCGTCGTGTGCGCCCCGTCCGCAGACTCACCCGTTGCGAGCTTCACCTTCGAGGAATTGGTCCAGGCCTACTACGACTGCCGGCGGCGCAAGCGGAACACCGCGAGCGCGCGCCGCTTCGAAGTGGACATGGAAGCCAACCTCCTCGACCTATTCGGCGAGCTCCAGGCCGGCACCTACCGGCCTGGCCGCTCAATCTGCTTTGTGGTCACTCGGCCAAAGGCCCGCGAGGTGTGGGCCGCCGACTTCCGCGACCGCATCGTGCACCACCTGCTGTACAACCGAATCGGCCCCGCCATCGAGCGCAGCTTCATAGCGGACAGCTGCGCCTGTATCCCCGGGCGCGGCACGCTGTACGCCGGTAAGCGGATGGAGGCGAAGATCCGCAGCCAGACGCAAAACTGGTCGAAGCCGGGCTTCTACCTCAAGTGCGACCTGGCCAACTTCTTCGTGTCGATCGACAAGCGCGTGCTTGCCCGGCAGCTGGCCGGTCGCATCGATGATCCATGGTTCAGGCAGCTGGCGCTGCAGGTGCTGATGCACGATCCGCGGGAGAACTTCGTCGAGCGTAGCCCGGCGCACCTGTTCAACCGGGTGCCGCAGCACAAGCGCCTCACCGCGCAGCCGGCGTACCTCGGCCTGCCCATCGGCAACCTGTCATCGCAGTTCTTCGCCAACGTCTACCTCGACGCCCTGGACCAGTTCTGCAAGCACACCCTCAAGGCCAAGCACTACATCCGCTACGTCGACGACTTCGTGCTGCTGCATGAGTCACCGCAGCAACTGAATGACTGGCTCCAGCAGATCGAAGACTTCCTGCCCAGCCTCGGCGTCAGGCTCAACCCTTCGAAGACCATCCTGCAGCCGATCGGCCGCGGAGTGGACTTCGTAGGGCACGTGATCAAGCCCTGGCGGCGCACCACCCGCAAGAAGTCAGTGGCCCAGGCCTTGAAGCGAACCGCCGCGGCGCCAGCAGAGAACCTACGCGAAACGGCCAACAGCTACTTCGGCCTGCTGGGCCAGGCCAGTCACAGCCAGAAAGACCGTGCCGCACTGGCCAACCTGGTGCTGCGGCGTGGGCATGTGGTCAATGGCGCGCTGACGCAGACCTACCCAAAGAAAAGGATCGACCCATGAGCAACTACAACTGCGATTACGTTCGCCGCCATTACGACGTGCCGGCCGAGATCGGACGCCGCGTGATCGCCAACGGTGAACCAGGCGTGATCATGGCCGACCGTGGCCACTACATCGGCGTGATCCTCGACAGCGACCCGAAGAAACGCATCCGCAACTACCACCCTACTTGGGAAATGCAGTACGGCGAGATGGCCGAGAAGCTACCGCTCAAGCAGTGGGAAGTCCTCACCAATGACAGGTACGACTGGGATGACGTGCGTTACATGCTTGGCGATGCGTGCCATTACGTACGGCGCATTTGGGCAGCCACCCGCAGCCAGGCCAAATACCGGGCCTACCAGGAACTGGCCGAGTGCTTCAACGATGACGCGACCGCCATGCTGACCTTCAAGGTGCGCGCCGCCTGACCCGCCAGCACCACCCTTTCTCGGCTACTCTGAGCGCTGGCTATCCCAATCGATTGAGTCGGACAGTTCGTAAGGCGTTCGGCGATCTTTTTTGACTTCTTTCGAAAATAATCTGAAGAGCAAAAATTTGCGATCAAAGCCAAGATCACTTTTGGCATCGTCCCAAGCTTCTTCAAGCTCAGACCTTAAGGCATTTTGAAAACGAACAATCTCCCGAAGCAATTCACTGAATTCTGGATCCTCATATTGTGTACTCATTACCCGTTGCACCAACGCCCCACCATTCTTTCGCAGGGCATCAGAGAAAGGGTCGTCGCGACTAAGCAATAACGAAAGCTTGGAATGCATCTGCATTGCGGTTTTGCTGTACTCCCAATAGGCGTCGGTAGTATTGAAGTCTTCTTTTTTAGAGCATCCGTTCACCAGCAAGCGCAGGGTTACGATCAGCTCCGACGCTGCCTCTCGAAGCTCTGTCATCCAATGATGACGGAAATTGCTTATGCCACCTTGAATCTGGGTCTTCTGGACACCTATCGTGAGCCATGCAACAAGCAACGCCACCACTACTCCGGGCGCTATCGTTGCCCAGTCAGTATCGGACTGCATGTGAATGTACATGGGGGAGTCTTTATCACCGACTTGGGTTGTAATGTCACCCCGTTTGAAAAAACCATGCCCATCATATTTGATACCTGAAACTTGCATCTCAAGCGTGTCTGGAATTTCCATATTGTCCTCCAAAATCATCCGGCGATATATCACATGCAGATGATATGTGGAAGCCGCTACGAGTGACTCAACGCTGATACGGGAGCCTAGCACCAGCCAGGCTAGCTCTTCCGCTTAGAAATCTCATCATTAATCAATTCATTTCGCCTCCCCGGCGAGGGCGGCGCCTGCACGCAAGGATCACAATATGACCGAACAACAGCACGACGAAAGCAAGCTCGAGCGGGTCATCCGCAAGATCAAGCGCTGTCTGGCCCTGTCCAAAAGCCCGAACGAGAACGAGGCGGCCACGGCAATGCGCCAGGCCCAAGCGCTGATGCGCGAGTATCGACTCACCGAGCTGGATGTCCGCCTGAGCGATGTGGATGAGGTCCAGTCGGAGAAGTCCAGGGCGAACCGCCGGCCAACCTGGGATCGGCACCTAAGCGGCATCGTGGCCAGGGTGTTCGGGTGCCGACCGCTCTCGTATAAGCACTGGTGCAAGTCGTCTGGACGAATGGTTGAGCGGGCCTTGTTCGTAGGCGTGATGCCTGCGCCGCAGATCGCGATGTATGCCTACGAGACCTTGCTCACCAAGCTCACGCAGGCTCGCCGCGACTACGTGGCCTCGGTCAGGAGTGGCATGCGCCGCAGCGCCTACTCCCCCGAGACAGCCGGCGATCACTTCGCAATCGCGTGGGTTTCAGTGGTGCACGGCAAGATCCATCAACTGGTGCCCTGCGGCGAGGAAGACCCAGCCATCGAACAGCACCCTAATGGGCGCGACCTTGTGGCAGTGGAAAGCCAGGACGAAGCGCTGATCGAGCAGTACCTGTCCGGCAAGGAGATCGGCAAACAGCGCAAGGCCCGCGCCGTTGAGCTTGATATGGCGGCACAGATCGCCGGGATGCTTGCCGGGCAGCGTGTCGAGCTGAACCCTGGAATGGCTCACGCAGGCCACGTCGCCGCGCAGATCAGCCACTCACAATGAGGTGATCAATGAGCACATTCGCAGTGTTCGGCATGACCGCGAGCGCGGCACTCGCCGATGCCCGGAAACAGACCAAGATCACCAAGCCCAGCGGAAAGGCTGGCTGCCCCCCCTGGAGCTGACGCCAAGCGAGTGGAATGAGGCTGTGCAGCGCAACGCTGACGCCATCATGGCCAGCGAGAAGGTGAAGCAGCTCAGCGCCCTCTTCGACACCCCCCAGCACGCCCAGCAGTTCATCGAGCTGGCCAAGAAGGCCGGCGCATGCCGCGACTTGAAGATTCGCTGCAAAGCAGCTCTGATCGACGAGAAGGGCAAGAAGATCCTCAGCCCCAAGACCAGGATGCCAGTTATCGGTTGGGCGGACTGGCACCCTGAAGGCGTTAAAGCCGCATGACCCTCAACACCACCGATCAGTCCATTATTTCTTGTAGTTCACCTCAATCATTCCGCTCGCCAGGTGCTTCCCGATCTCATAATCGGGGTTCCAAGTGGCAATGTTGTGAGCGGCGATGCCCAGGGCCGCACCAAGTCCGGCAATCGTAGTGACAGGATTAGATGCCGCTAGGACGCCCATCGTAGCCGCCCTATAAGCCGTATAAACCCTGCACTTCAAGCCTTGCGCTTCAACGATTTTCTCAACCGTGCTTACCGTTTCGTTGAATTTCAAGGCTTCGATCCCCTTGATCTTGAAGCTTTCGTATTTTCGAACTTTTTCTTTTACCTGCTCATTAGAAAGGTCTGACAGTTCGTATACGCCAACATCCATTGCAATCTCTCCTGGCTAGTTTCTCATCCGCGCCACACAGGCTTGGAAGAGCGCAAATGGTACCAATTAGCCATCATATTGGTGTACCCCATGCCCACAGAAAACCGATCCAGCAACACCGACCCACGCGATGTGTTCATCAGGCTCAACCCGCTCGGCCTGGGCGAGGCTGAGCTGCGCAAGGACAGCACCGGCTTCGAAGACCAGCGCACCCACAGCGACTACCTGCTGTTCCTGGCGGGGTACCGCGAAACGCATCCAGCCCCGCAGCCCCACCCCGAGCCAATAGCCTGGATGGTTGGTACTGCCTTCTGGTGGACCAGAGAAGAGGCAGAGAGGGATGCGGCGGCGACTGGACTGCCGATTGTTGGGCTTGGGCCTATGGCCGCAAACACCACAGTCCAGCAGCACCAGGGACAGCCAGTTGCAGTGGAGGGCGCTACGTTCATGGGTGAACCCAACTTCCAGCACTCAATTGAGTGGTACCGGGAGGGCATATCCAAGCACTGGAAGAAGATCTGCGATCTGCGTGCTGAGGTTGAGCGGCTGCGCACAGAACTCGATCTTCGCACCCAAGAGCGCGAAAAGTTTCTCGGCTGGTGCAGAGATGCGCGGGCCGAGTCTACCAAGCTGCGCGCCCAGCTGGCCGAGCGGGATGCGCTGCTGCAAGAAATTCGGCGTAAGCCAGGCCTATTCTCTGGCGACTTTATCTTGCGTCTTGATGAGACTTTATCAGCCAGCGCAGAGCCTCGGCCTTTCCGCACACCCGACTGCCCTGATTGTGCTTGTGTACAGGACGGACAGTGCCTGTGCTCGCCGAGTAAGCCCAGCGCAGAGCCGAGCGCGCCGGTTGAGATCGACGAGCGGGCGGATTTTGAAAGGCATGTAATCCTCACGACCGGACGCCCAATTGATTCAGAACTTAAGCGCCACCCAGTCCGTCATGATGAGTATGAATGCAGGACTATGCAAACCAGATGGAATGACTGGCAAGCCCGCGCCGCCCTGGATCGCAAGCCTTCCTGACCACTGGAGTACAAAAGTACTCCACTCAGCTGTAGCCCCTGTCCCCTCTATTTCGAGCAGGCGACCTTATCGAATTTCGGCTGGGTATCGGTGGCGATCCGGCGAGCCCGCCCCACTCCCCAGGCCAGCGCCCTGGTCATTGACTCGCCAGGTCGGGAATCGAAAGCTTCTTCGTGGATCGCCAACCCGTTTGGCGAATACACGCCGATGAACATCTGCGTCGTACCCGTCCGCGACAATCGCACCTGAACATCAATGACCGTTCCATCCTCGAGTTCTTCGTCATGAGTTCGGTGGTGACGCGTTGGATCAGCCCACTCCCAGAAAACTTCACCGCGAATCCTCATGTCGGCCTCCTACGATTTTAGTTGTATGCCACGGGTGAACTCTCACCATAGCCAAAGCGAGGCGAGACGCAATCTCGGTATCGCAGCTTGATAACTGAATCGGACCGCCGGCCGATTTTCTTGTACCGAACCCAACCACATGTACAACTTACTGCCGCGATATGGCGGCCAAGGACGAAGTCATGCCTAAAGAAAAAGTCGTGATGTATGAATCCCCCGAAGCTGCCAGCCTCCAGACCGTGACCGGCTGGGTTGATGCCGGCGGCAGGTTCTGGGGTAAGGATGAGCACATGGCCCGCTACAGCGGGTCGACCCACCGTCAGTGTGAGCAGAACCCCGAGCACCCCATCCACACGACTGGCCGAGGTTGCCCGACCTGCCATAAAGAGCGCCGAGCCGCGAATTTCGCGGCCATGCCGAAGCGTATTTGGGGCGGCGAGCCGATCACCGAATATGACGGTGACCGGTACTTCTTCGATGAGGAAGAGCTGCGCGACTACCTGATCGATCATGAGATTGATCTGGCCGACCTGAGACTGGTCTTCTGCACGCCGAACTACCCCCGCCAGATCGACCCTGACGATTACTTCTGCGATGACCTGCCGGAAGACGGCGAAGTGAATGACGACCAGCTGTTGGCCGCGTTCGAGCTGCTGAACGAGATGATCCGGAAAAGCCCGCCATTGTCCTGGTCTCCGGGAAAGGAAGCGGTTGAGCTGCCCAAGCCCTTCATCGATATGGTCATCCATGAGCGCCTGGAGGCCCAGGCATGACCCGCCTCGCCCTCTGCATCCTGCTGCTGGCCTCCCTGGCCGGCTGCCAAGGAGAAGCCGAATCAACCACGCGCGCCGGCTCCGACTTCAAGGTCGACCGGCTCTTCAAAGTCGATGGCTGCACCGTCTACCGATTCCACGACGGCGGCCGGGCCCGGTACTTCACCAACTGCGCCGGATCCACCCAGTGGGAAGAGAGCTGCGGGAAAAACTGCTCGCAACAGAGCGGCGTCACCGGCAGAAACTACCAGGCCGGCAACGAGCGCCAGCTCTCCCCGCACGAAACCCAACCCGAACCTACACCCGCACTGGCGCCTGGGCGCTGGATTGATGAGAGGTATCAGCTGTGAGCGAGAAATTTGAGCGCGAAGAGCGCTACATCGTCTTCAAGGTCAAGGACCTGAGCCAGCACAAGCTCGGCTGGGTGCGCGACGTAATCAGGCTGAACGGCATCCCAACCGTAGACGCAGTGGTCGTTGAATCCGACTGGCCGGAATACGAACCGACCTGGGCAGCAATCGAGCGCCGCGTTACCGGTGCGCCGGCATGGGTTGGCGTAGGTCTGCCGCCGGTTGGGACGGTGTGCGAGGTTCAAGACTGGGCAAATGGCGACACGCCTTTGTGGCGCGAAACAAAAATACTCGCCCATCACCTGGGGTTTGCCATTGAGTCGTCCACCCAGGACGGTGAAGATATGGAGGTTAGCGCAAGGCCTGCTGGTGACTTCCGCCCAATCCGCACGCCCGAGCAGATCGCGGAGGAAGAGCGGGCCGCTGCCATTAAGGAGATGCGTGACACTCTCCAGGGCGGTCGCACGGGAACTGACTGGGCAACCTACTTGTACGACGCCGGCTACCGCAAGCAGGTGGCGCCATGATCGCCCTCGCCTACATGGCCTACCTGATCTACAAAGGCCCGCGACCATGAAAGCGCGCATGACCTACTGGAACGGCTCCTGGTGGTGCCGGAGGATGGGGTGCACCGGCCAGGGCTCAACGATGAAAGAGGCCTGGGACGACATGTGGAGCCTCTACTTCGAGGCTGTCCGCCCCGCTCGCCCGCAGACGTTCCACTCGCCGCGCGTCCGCTGCGGCTGATTCCAGCCTAACCCCTCCCCCAACAACTCAAGCCCGCCGACATGCGCGGGCGAGGATGAACTATGTCCGGAATAGAACAGATTATTGAGGCCATGACCGCTCCACCAGCACCAGCCGGCGAGGTTGTCACGCTCGATCGAGTCACGCTGGAAACCATCCTGGCTGAGCTAGAAGCGGCCGATCCGCTCCGCCCTCTGGTCACGGACCTGCGTGCCAAGTTGGCAGAACCAAAGGTCGAGCTGTGGGCAATGCATTCGGTAGGCCCTGGCGAGGTATACCCGTGCTTAAGCAAGGAAGACGCCGAGCGACAGGCTCAGGATCTTCGGGACGCGGGTCATCGCTTGAAAGCCGACCGCATCGCCAAGGGCGAATGCGTGGAGATGTGGGGTGACTGGGTGGCCAACGTGATTCCTTCGCCGTGGGAGCCTGACGAGCACTTCGAGATCATGGCGGAGGAGTGGCAGAACAACCATCGGGAGCTGGCCGACTACACCGCCAAGCTGCAGGCAGAGAACGAATCGCTCCGCAAAGGACTGGGAGGGATGCTATTAGCCTTCGACGATGGTGTCGGCCGCGAGTGGTCCGCCAACCTGCTCGATTATGCGCGTGCACTTTGCCCGGCAGTTGAGTTCAAGCCGTAACCCCCCCTCACCCCTGCCGCCACCGGCGGCGTGGAGAGCACCTATGCAGGAAGACCATAAGCCATTGACTTGGGCCTTGGACAAGGTACCCGAGAAGAAAATGGCTGAATTGATTGGAATCACGCAACGCGCCCTGGAAGGAAAGCGCGTCCGTGGCGTGATCCCGGAAGGCGTTTGGAAAAAGATAGACAACCGGATTTTCTACAGCATTAGGAGATACGAAGCGTGGCTGGAAGGAGCATGGGGCTACCCGCTGGAGTTGAGTTCCACAGAAGCGCAATCCGCATCCGCTTCATTTGGAATGGTGAACGTCGAACTGAAACCCTCCCGTATCCCCAAACCGCAAAGGGGATCAAGGCGGCCGCAGATCTACGCGCTCAAGTAAAGAGCCTGATAAAGCATGGCGTACTGGATGAGCAGCGGTACGCCGAATTGTTCCCCAAATCGACTTACATCGACAGGGCAACAGAGATCACTTTCGGCGAATACGCTCAAAGCTGGCTTGACTGCCTTGAGGTCGTGAACGACACCAGGTCGAATTACAAAGGATTGTTGAATAGGTACTGGATGCCCAAGCTGGCGACACGCCCTATCAAGGGCATATCAACGCTGGACCTGAGGAGGGTGGTATCTGGTACCGCGTGGAAGAGTTCTACAGTGAAGAGAGCTGCGATAGCGATCGCGAAGCGGATGTTCAAGCAGGCAGTTTTTGATGAGGCAGTAGACAGGAGTCCTGCTGAGGCCATTCAGCTGCCGCAAAAGAATCGCAAGGCAGTAGAGCCATTCTCTGTAGAGGAAGCAGAAGTTCTGCTGGAATGGATGCGGTCGAACCTGTCCCGATGCAACCAGATCTACACTGCATTCTTCGAGTTTGCCTTCTTCACCGGCATGAGAACCGGCGAGATCATGGCGCTTCGGTGGGACGAGATCGACCTTGAGAAAAAGACCGCGTTCATTTGTCGAATCGTGGTCGAGAAGCAGGTTATAGAGCGGACCAAGACAAAGTACACCCGGACCGTGATGCTCAACGCACGCGCTTTGGAGGCTCTGAGCAAGGCGCGTGAGATTGCAGAAGATCGGGCAACGCAGAAGCGCCGGGTCTCAACCTCGTCGCCGTATGTTTTTCAACCGTCAGGGTCATCGCCACACATGCTTTCCCCTGACACACCTGGAACGCACTTTATCCAGGCCCTGAAGGGGACCGGCATACCTGCACGGCCCCAGTACAATTGCAGGCACACATATGCAACGATGTGCCTAATGGCCGGCATGAATCCAGCCTTCATTGCAGGCCAGCTGGGGCACTCAGTTCAGGTTCTTCTGAGTACCTACGCGAAATGGCTAAACTCGGCGAACGACTGGGCAGAAATCGAAAAGCTTGGTCTGTCAGAAAATGGTACCAAAATGGTACCGGATTAAATTTCGTTCACGTTGCGCCCTTTAGTCATAAGGCATTCGACAGCAAATCAGCCATACTCCAGAATGCAGCGGTTTTTTGGGGGAAAACCCTTGCACAGCCAACGACATACCAACTTTTAGTGAGCCTCAACGTGAAAACATCCCTGTCCATCCTCAGCCTGCTGCTGTTGCTCACAGGTACTGCGACCCTTCCGTCGACCGCTGCTGCACAACCCCCGGCCCAGGTTCAACGTGACCCATCCAAGCTGCATCTCGCCTCGGGCAGCGCCCTGCTGATCGACCTGAACACCAACCAGGAGCTGTATTCGAGCCACGCCGACCGCGTGGTGCCGATTGCCTCGGTGACCAAACTGATGACGGCGATGGTAGTGCTGGATGCCAAGCAGCCCATGGATGAGATGCTCACCATGACCATTGCCAACAACCCGGAAATGAAAGGCGTGTATTCGCGTGTGCGCCTAGGCAGCCAGCTCGACCGCCGCGAAACCTTGCTGATCACCCTGATGTCATCGGAAAACCGTGCGGCCAACACCCTGGCCAACCATTACCCTGGCGGCTACCCGGCGTTCATCAAGGCGATGAACGCCAAGGCCCGCAGCCTGGGCATGGCGCACACCCGCTACGTCGAGCCGACCGGCCTGTCGACGCAGAACGTGTCCACGGCCCGTGACCTGGCCAAGCTGCTGATGGCGTCGCGCAAGTACCCGATGCTGAGCGAGCTGTCGACCACCCGCGAGAAGACCGTGGCCTTCCGCAAGCCCAACTACACCCTGGGCTTCCGCAACACCGACCACCTGGTGAACAAGAGCAACTGGGACATCAAGCTGACCAAGACCGGCTTCACCAATGAAGCCGGGCACTGCCTGGTGCTGCTGACCCGCATGGACAACCGCCCGGTGGCCATGGTGATCCTCGACGCCTTTGGCAAGTACACCCACTTCGCCGATGCCAGCCGCATGCGTCAGTGGCTGGAAACCGGTGCTGCCAAGCCGGCGCCGGCGGTGGCCATGCAGTACAAGGCAGAGCGGCAGAACAAGGGGCGCCTGGCGGCCGAATGACCGGAGCCGGAATGATGGGGCCTGCACCGGCCCTATCGCCGGCAAGCCAGCTCCCACAGTGACAGCACCAGGCCTGCGAGAGCAACTGCCCTGCGCGGTCCATGTGGGAGCCGGCTTGCCGCGATAGGGCTGCACAGCAGCCCCAAGTTCGTCAGGCCGTGGCGCTGACCATTCCGCCCGCGCTGCTGCCACCCTCTTGCTGCAACAACTCCAGTAACTGCGCCGTGGCCGCCATGATCTGCCCGTTGATAGTGGCAATGCTCGCCTGCTTGGCTCCCACCGCAGCCGCCTTGGCAGCCTCGTCCATTTTGCTGTCCATCAATGCAGCAAGCTGCTTCTGCTCCTCGGCCAGCTGCTTCTGCAAATCCTTGATCAACTGACGCAGCTCGGACACGGCCTGTGACTCCCCACTGCCTTCACTGTCCGTGGATTGCGCCTGGCCAGCCCCGCCAACCTTCATGCTGTCGCTACTGATGCTCAAGGGCCCCAGTGCCTCACCAGCCTGTTTCGCCTGCTCGCGATCGGCAGTTGCGTTCGCACTCAGCGTCTGGGCCGAAACGCCGTTGATTATCAAATTGCTTGCTGTTATCCCGCTCATCTCGGTTCCTTGCCTCGAGTTGGCTCCTTGTCGTATCCCCTATCGGCCACCCCTCACAGTTCTTTAGTCCGCTTAAATTCCCCCCCGACTGGCTCGTTCCAACACATGTACTTGCGCAGGAGCCGGAGCCCCGGCGGGCGTCCAAATTCGACCATTCAGGGAATCGCAGCCATGAGCCAGCCCTCACAGCAGGAAACCATCAAAGATCTGATCGGCGTGGGCTTCGGCCCTTCAAACCTGGCCCTGGCCATCGCCCTGGAGGAACTCGCCGAGTCCCAAGGCCATGCCCTCGACGCGCTGTTCATCGACAAGCAGCAGGACTATCGCTGGCACGGCGAAACCCTGGCCACTCAGAGCGAGCTGCAGATCTCGTTCCTCAAGGACTTGGTGTCGCTGCGCAACCCCACCAGCCCCTACAGCTTCGTCAACTACCTGCACCAGAAGCAGCGCCTGGCCGACTTCATCAACCTCGGCACCTTCTACCCGTGCCGCCTCGAGTACAACGACTACCTGCGCTGGGCCGCCGAGCACTTCGCCACCCAGGCGGTTTATGGGGAGGAAGTGCTGCGCATCGAGCCGGACGTGCAGGCGGGCCGGGTCGAGCACCTGCGCCTGGTCTCGCGCGACGCCCAAGGCCGCGAATACAGCCGCCGCACCCGTTCGGTGGTGGTCGGCAGCGGCGGTACGCCGAAAATCCCGGAAAAGTTCGGTGCCTTCAAGGACGACCCGCGGGTATTCCACCACTCCCAGTACCTGAGCAGCCTGAACAAGCTGCCATGCACCGCCGGCAAGCCGATGCGCATTGCCGTGATCGGTTCGGGCCAGAGCGCCGCCGAGGCGTTCATCGACCTCAACGACAGCTACCCGTCGGTCAAGGTCGACATGATCCTGCGTGGCTCGGCGCTCAAGCCTGCCGATGACAGCCCGTTCGTCAACGAGATCTTCTCGCCGGACTACACCGACCTGGTCTACAACGAACCGGCCGACCAGCGCAGCAAGCTGCTGGGCGAATACCACAACACCAACTATTCGGTGGTCGACCTCAACCTGATCGAACGCATCTACGGCATCCTTTACCGGCAGAAGGTCGCCCACCAGTACCGCCACAACGTGCTGTGCCGGCGCCAGGTCGAAGCCGTGGTGGCCACCCGCGAAGGCCTGGAGCTGACACTGCGCGACCTCGCCACCGGCCAGCAGCAGACCCACCGCTACGACGCGGTGATACTCGCCACCGGTTACGAGCGCCGCTCGCACCGTGACCTGCTGGCGCCCCTGGCCGGCTACCTGGAAGATTTCAGCGTCGACCGCAACTACCGCGTGCTGGCCAGCCCCGACCTGCAGGCCTCGGTGTACCTGCAGGGATTCTGCGAAAACAGCCACGGCCTGAGTGACACCCTGCTCTCGGTGCTGCCGGCGCGCGCTGCGGAAATTGGCCGCGCGCTGTACCAGGACCTGGCGCAGCTGCACGGCAAGCCGCAACCGGCAGTGGCCCTGACCCGCGCCTGATCCCCTGCCCTCAAGGCATGCACAGGTCCTGTAGGAGCGGCCTTGTGTCGCGAAAGGGCTGCAAAGCAGCCCCGGCAATTTGTGCGTCTGCGCTGAAACCCTGGGGCTGCTGCGCAGCCCTTTCGCGACACAAGGCCGCTCCTACAGGGTCGCGCCAGCTTTCAGGCTTCTTTGCCTGAAACATTTGCTTGCATTTAAAACGGCAGGTTTTCGATTCTCATTCGTCCTTATCAATACAGCCCCTCTTTGGCTGGGCACACGCTCGACTCCCCATTGCAGAAGACCGTCAGATGGCCAAATCACCGAAAAAATCCAAATCCAGGCTGTGGTTCCTGGTCCACAGCTGGCTCGCCTTGCCGATCTGGTTCTTTGTCCTGATCGTCTGCTTCACCGGCATGCTCGCGGTGGTCAGCCAGGAAATCGTCTGGCTGGCCGACCCCGCCGTGCGCGCCAACAAGCCCGACGCCGACGCCGAGCGCCTGAGCTTCCAGCAGGTACTGGACGCCATGCACAAGGCCGAGCCGGACATGGTGGTGGAGCGGCTGATCCAGCCCGACGGTTCGCACTTCGCGGTCAAAGCCAATGTCACTCTGCCTGACGGCACCAGCCCGACACTGTATGTAAACCCCTACACCGGTGCCATCCAGGGCAAGACCCCGGACTTCAACTTCGAAGCCTTTACCCGCGCCTTGCACGGCTGGTGGCTGGTGCCGTTCACCAGCGGTTTCAGCTGGGGCTGGTACCTGGTGTCGCTGCTCGGCCTGCCCATGCTGGCTTCACTGGTCACCGGCCTGGTGGTGTACAAGAAGTTCTGGAAGGGCTTCTTCAAGCCGGTGCGCACCGGCCATGGTTCGCGAATTTTCTGGGGCGACCTGCACCGCCTGGCCGGGGTCTGGTCGATCTGGTTCATTGCGGTCATTTCCATCACCGGCACCTGGTTCCTGATCCAGGCAATCCTGGCCGACAACCACATCACCATTTCCAGCCGGCCCATCGTGCCGGTGATCGCCCGTGAGGACGTGCCGCAAACCCCGAATGGCAGCCCGGCAGCGCGCATCGACCTGGATGAAGCGGCACGCATCGCCGGCCTGGCGGTCCCGGGGCTGGAGATCAGCTTCATCTCGCTGCCGGCTACCGCCTACAGCCACATCACCCTGGCCGGACCAGGCTGGTACCCGCTGATGTTCCAGAGCGCCTCGGTGAACCCGTACACGCGTAATGTCGACAGTCAGTTCCTGATCAGCGACCGCTCCGCCCTGGAGTTCGTCACCGAGTCGATGCGCCCGCTGCACACCGGCGATTTCGGCGGCCTGCCGATCAAGCTGGTGTGGTTCTTCTTCGGCCTGGTCCTCACCCTGATGGTGTTCAGCGGTTTGCTGATCTGGACCAAACGCACCGCCCAGGCCACCGCCGCCGCCCTCAAGCGCAGCGAGCGCGCACCGCGCATGGCGCGCCATGAACCCACCGTGGAGATCCGCCCATGAGCCAGGCCCAAGCCGTGACCGTCAGCCCGCTGAAGCAACTGTGGCTGAAGTGGCGTTTTCACTTGAACATCCTGCTGATTCTCATCCCGCTGGGCTTCATGCCCAAGTACTTCGCCGAGGCCAAGCTGTTTCGCGGCGAAGCGGGGCTCGGCGCCAATGTGATCCACGACATCCAGGTCGGCCCCTATACCCTGGACCTGGCCGAGATGCGTGACGAGGCGCCCCGCGCCGATGGCCCGGCCGGCCACTTCAAGGTCTTCAATGCATCGCTGTGCAAGGCCTGCGTCAACGGCGTCAAGGCGGCCTACCTGCGCATCGGCAAACCGCGCAGCCTGCGCGCCGCCGGCACGATTTTCTTCGGTGCGCCGTACAACATGGGCACCTCGTTGCCGATCCCGCCACGCACCAAGCCCGACGCGCAGATCTGGATCACCCTGGAAGGCTGGGACGGCAGCATGCACCAGGCGTCGGTCCCCCTGGCCAAGGCATCGCCAGCCACCGTGGCCTGGCTCGAGAAACAAGGAGGCAAGAAATGAAACACCTGATACGCACCCTCGCCCTGCCCTTGCTGGTGCTGGCCGCCTGCCCGGCCCTGGCGCACAACCCGATGTGCGAGTGTGAAGAGCTGGCTGGCGGCCAGGTCAAGTGCACCGGCGGCTTCTCGGACGGCAGCGGCGCCCCCGGAGTTACCCTGGATGTGATCGGCTACGACGAACAGGTGCTGGTCGGCGGCAAGCTCGGTGATGACTCGACCCTGACCTTCAAGCGCCCGGACGGCGAGTTCTACGTGCTGTTCGATGCCGGCCCCGGGCACGTGGTGGAAGTCGACTACGCCGATATTGCCCAGCCATGAGCCGCGCCCAAGTGATTCGCCCGGCCGGCGCCGGGCACGAAACCCTGTACGTGCTGCTGGTCAGCCTGCTGATCGTGGTACTCGCCACCGGCGTGGTGCTGCTGCGCGGCGAACGCGAGGATGAACAGGCCATCGCCAGCCACCAGATAGACGCCCGTCGCGACCTGACCGCCGCCGAGCAAGGCCTGTACACCGACTTGCGGGTGGCCTTCGACGAAATCCAGCTGCTGCGTGAAGAGAACACCGCTGCGCCCGGCGTACAGGCACTTGCCGAGGAAGGCCTGCCGCCGTTCGTGGTCGATGCCGGCAGCCAGGGCCGCGGCAGCCACCAATGGTCGTGGCTGGAGACCGGGGCGTACCTTGGCCGCAGCCAGGCCCCGGAAGTGGCCGGCAGCCTGCTGCTGATCCTGCCGGCCGACAGCACCGGCCAGGCCGATGTCTGGCTGCGCCCCGACAGCGCCGCCGTGACCCCGGACGACCTTGGCCAGGCCGCCCTGATCGCCGCCGGCTGGCAGCAGGTGGTCAGCCATTACGACGCCGGGGTCACCCGCGAACACCGTCACTGAACCCAAGGACTTCACCATGCTCCGCTCCGCCCTCGCCCTGCTCCTGGCCATTGCCCTGCCGACACAGGCCCTGGCCGATAACGGCAAGCCCCTGCGTATCGGCATTACCCTGCACCCCTACTACAGCTATGTGAGCAACATCGTCGGCGACAAGGCCGAAGTGGTGCCGCTGATTCCGGCAGGGTTCAACCCCCATGCCTACGAGCCACGGGCCGAGGACATCAAGCGCATCGGTACTTTGGACGTGGTGGTACTGAACGGCGTCGGCCATGACGATTTCGCCGACCGCATGATCGCCGCCAGCGAGAAGCCCGACATAAACACCATCGAGGCCAACCAGAACGTACCCTTGCTGGCGGCCACCGGCATTGCCGCCCGCGGCGCCGGCAAGGTGGTCAACCCGCACACCTTCCTGTCGATCAGCACCACCATCGCCCAGGTCAACAACATCGCCCGTGAACTGGGCAAGCTCGACCCGGACAACGCCAAGCTGTACACGCGAAACGCCCGCGCCTATGCCAAGCGCCTGCGCGCACTGCGTGCCGAAGCACTGGCCAAGGTCACCGAGGCACCCAGCGCCACCTTCCGGGTCGCCACCATCCATGCCGCCTACGACTACCTGGTACGTGACTTCGGCCTGGAAGTGACTGCGGTGGTCGAGCCAGCCCATGGCATCGAACCCAGCCCGGCCCAGCTGAAGAAGACCATCGACCAGCTCAAGGCGCTGGACGTGCGGGTGATCTTCTCGGAAATGGACTTCCCGTCGGCCTATGTCGAAACCATCCAGCGTGAATCCGGCGTGCGCCTGTACCCGCTTACACACATCTCCTACGGCGAATACACCAAGGACAAGTACGAAGTGGAGATGAAGCGCAACCTCGACACCGTGGTCCGCGCCATCCAGGAGAACCGCGCATGACCGCCGCCGCCAACCTGATGACAGCCTGCGGGCCGCGCATCGAGTTCGCCGGCATCGACCTCACCCTGGGCCGCACCCGCATCCTCGAACAGGTCAGCTTCAACGTCGCCGCCGGCAGCGTGCATGCCATCGTCGGCCCCAACGGCGGCGGCAAGAGTTCGCTGATCAAGACCCTGCTCGGGCAGATGCCGCACCAGGGCCAGCTGACCCTGCACTGGCCCGGCGAACGCGACGTGATCGGCTATGTGCCGCAGGCGCTGGAATTCGACCGTGGCCTGCCGATGACCGTGGACGATTTCATGGCTGCCATGTGCCAGCGCCGCCCTGCCTTCCTCGGCTTGTCGCGTCGCGTGCAGCCGGCCATCGACACAGCCTTGGCGCAGGTCGGCATGCTCGACAAGCGCAAACGGCGCATGGGCGCGCTTTCCGGTGGCGAACGCCAACGCGTGCTGCTGGCCCAGGGCCTGATCCCCGAGCCGCAACTGCTGGTGCTGGACGAACCGATGTCGGCCCTGGATGAAGCCGGCATCCAGGTGTTCGAACAACTGCTGCAGGGTTGGCGCCAGGCCGGCACCACCGTGCTGTGGATCGAACATGACCTGGAAGCCGTGATGCGTCTGGCCGACCGAGTTACCGGCCTGAGCCGCCAGGTACTGTTCGACGCCCCGCCCGCCCAGGCCCTGACCCCGGAGCGCCTGCTCGGCCTGTTCTCCGTTCACCCGCGTAGCGAGAGCCTTGCCTGATGAGTTTTGAAATCTTTCGGCAAACGGTCCAGGACTGGGCCAGTGCCGGGTACCTGCCGGAGGCGCTGGCCTACGGCTTCGTGGTCAACGCTTTGCTGGCCGGTTTGATGATCGGCCCGGTGCTGGGCGGCCTGGGTACCCTGGTGGTGGTCAAGCGCTTTGCCTTCTTCTCCGAGGCGGTCGGCCATGCCGCACTGACCGGCGTGGCCATCGGCATCCTGCTGGGCGAGCCCTACACCGGCCCCTACGGCAGCCTGTTCGGCTACTGCCTGCTGTTCGGCATCTTGCTCAACTTCCTGCGCAACCGCACCGGGCTGTCGCCGGACACGCTGATCGGCGTATTCCTGTCGGTGTCGCTGGCGCTGGGCGCCAGCCTGCTGCTGATGCTGGCGGGCAAGATCAACGTGCACATCCTCGAGAACGTGCTGTTCGGCTCGGTGCTGACCGTCAGCGGCCAGGACCTGGTGGTACTGGGCATCGTCGCGGTGCTGGTGCTGGCATTGGCAGTGCCGCTGTACAACCGCATCATGCTGGCCAGTTTCAACCCACAGCTGGCAGCCGTGCGCGGGGTGGCGGTGAAAACCCTGGACTACCTGTTCGTGGTGCTGGTGACCCTGGTCACCGTGGCCTCGGTGAAGGTGATCGGGGCGATCCTCGTCGGGGCACTGCTGGTGATCCCCGCTGCCGCCGCACGCCTGGTCAGCCAGTCGCTGAAGGGCTTTTTCTTCCTGTCGGTGCTGATCGCCACGCTGAGCACGCTGCTGGGCATCCTGCTGCCGATCGTTTTCGACCTGCCGGTGCCGTCCGGCGCCGCGATCATCCTGGTCGCGGGCATCTGCTTCGCCCTGGCGGCGCTGGCCCGCGCCCTCGTCCCCCGCCTGCAAGGAAACCCGGCATGAACCTGAAACGCCTGACCCTGGCGCTGGCCCTGGCCGGCCTGCCGTCGCTGTCTTTCGCCACGCAAGTGCTGACCACCCTGCCCGTCACCCACAGCCTGGCCAGCGCCTTGCTCGAGGGCACCAAGGTGCAGCTCAAGCGTGCAGCACCCGCCAACCTGCCTGCCAGCCGCCAGCCTTCCTATTTCAGCGGTCGCGGTGGCGCCAGCCTGCACAAGGCCGCGCAGCAGGCCGACGCGGTGATCGGCGTGCGCTCGATCTGGCATGACGACCCGCTGTACCCGATGGCCCGGCGTAGCAATATCCGGATCGTCGAAATCGACGCCGCACGGCCAGTGGATGGCGCGCTGCCGGGCATAGCGGTGAGCGGCGACGAGGCCTATGGCGCCTACCCCTGGCTCAACCCGACCAACTTCGGGCGCATGGCCGATGTGGTAGCCAATGACCTGGAGCGCTTGGCGCCGGGCGACAAGGCGCAGATCCAGGGCAACCTGGCCGGGCTCAAACGCCAGTTGCTGGAGCTTTCGGCGAGCAGCCAGACACGCTTGGCCAAGGTCGACAACCTGACGGTGGTGAGCCTGTCGGAACGGCTGGGTTATCTGGCCAGCGGGTTGAACCTGGACATGGTCGAGCAGCCGCTGCCAGCCGAGTGGGATGCGACTGCGCTGAAGGCGCTGGGGTACAACCTGAAGGCGCAGGATGTGGTGCTGGTGCTGGACCATCGGCAGCCGGAAGCGGCTGTGGCCGAGGTGATCAAGGCGTCCGGGGCGAAGCTGGTGGTCGTGGAGAGTGACCCTGAGGATGCACTTGCCGGGTTGAAGGCCAGTGTGGATCAGGTAGTTGCCGCCCTGGGCGAAAGCTGATCAGGCAGGCTGGCACGGTCAATGTGGGAGCGGCCTTGCGTCGCGAAAGGGCCGCATCGCGGCCCCAGGATTTCAGCACAGATGCACAAATTTCTGGGGCTGCTGCGCAGCCCTTTCGCGACGCAAGGCCGCTCCCACAGTTGATCGCGTTGAATGCAGCGCTAGCGCTTCATGCACCGCTGATAACGCTCATCCACCCGCCCGGCAAACCACGCCGTGGTCAGCTTGCGGGTGATCTTCGGGCTTTTCAGCTGGATCCCCGGCAGCACCGCCCGTGGCACCGGCTTGCCGGCCGCTGCATCAGCAAGGGCGAACACCCCGCTGTACAGCTTGCTGTCCTCGAAGGCCAGACTATCGCCCTGCTCCAGCTGGCTGCGAATCTGCGGGTTGCGCAGGCCCAGCTTTCCTCCCAGTTTGCGTGCCGCCTTTTCAGTGGTCCCGGGCATGATCGAGCCCGGCGCCACCAGGTCGCCATCCAGCGCCAGCGTTACCCCCGTCACCTTGCTCAGTGCCGCCTGGAATGCCGCATTGCGGCTTGCGTACCAGCCCGCGTTGAAATCCGCAAAGCGATACAGCTGGCGATCATAGTTGGCCGAATAGCCTAGCAAGTGGGCGATACCGAAATACATGCCGCCGCGCCGGGTGAACACTTCCTGGCGAATGCTGCCATCATGGCTGTAGGGGTAATCCCGTGCATGCTTTTCGGCAAAGTCGATGCTGACCTGCATCGGCCCACCGGTATGCACCGGGTTCAGCCCGCCCAGCAAGGTCTTGCCCAGCGGTACGCGAGCGATGACTTCGTCGTACAGTTCGCTCAGCTGCTTCTCGCTGCGCACCGCCTGCAAACGCTGCTGGTAGCTCTTGCCATTACCCGACGGCGCCTTCAGTGCACCGTCGACCAGCAGCTTGGGGATGTGCAGGCGCGCAGCGCGGCGGTCGATTTCCTCTCGGGCGATACGCCCCAGGTTGGGCACTTGCGGGTCGGCATTGAAGGTCGATTCCTGCTCGGTCACCGCCAGCACCGCGCACAGGTTGCTCTTGCTGGGGGCAATTCGCTGGGCGTCGAACGCCACCTGGATGTCCCGGGCCCAACCCTCGCGGTCCTTGGCCTGGGCGGGTAACAGCCGCAGCAGTTGGGCGCGGACCTTGGCCGGGTCCGTCTCGGGCGCTTCCTCACGACGCCCGGCGCAGCCTTGCAGCAGCGCCAGGGCCATCAACCCGGCAGCCAGTAACCGGCCGTTCAGGGCTGTTCACCGACCAGGTAGGTCTTGCTGATGTGCCGGAACAGCGGGTGGCTGGCACTGCCCATGAGCTCGAACAGAACCATTTCGCGGGTCACCACCTGCGCCCCCGCGGCCCGCATGCGCGCCAGCCCTGCGGCCTTGCTCGCCGGGGTACGGCTGTCGCAGGCATCCTCGACCACGAACACCTGCTTGCCCAGCGCCAGCAGGCCGAGCACGGTCTGCAGCACACACACGTGGGTTTCCATGCCACAGACAATCACTTGCTCACGCGCCATCAAACTTGCTGGCAGGCACTCGGCGGCCACGCAGGAAAAATGGCTTTTCTCCACCACCTCGGCGGCCGGCGCTGCGGCCAGCAGTTCGGCCAGGGTATGGCCCAGGCCTTTGGGGTACTGCTCGGAAATCACCGTCGGCAGTTCCAGCTCGTTCGTCGCTGCCAGCAGCCATCGGGCCCGCGCGCGGGTGCCTTCAGGGTCGCTCATGGCGCCGATGAGTTTTTCCTGGATGTCGACGACCAGCAGCGTGGCCTTGTGGGGATCGATCAGCATTGTCTGCCTCTTGCCTGGGAAAAGGCCTAGCCTCCCCCAGGCAAGCGGTGACGTCAATCAGGCGGACAGCCGAAGCGGTTGCAGCGACGCGGTGAGTGCAGCGAGCACCCGGTCCTCATGCTCATGGATGAAGAAGTGGCCGCCTGGGAACATCTGCAGCGAGAACGCCCCGAGGGTTTCCTTGCGCCAGGCCTGCAATTGCTCGTCACTGGCGCGGTCCTGCATGCCGCCCAACACGTGCAGCGGGCACTGCAAGGCCGGCCGCTGGCGGTAGGCGTAGGTACCACACAGCAGGAAGTCGGCGCGCAGGGTGGGCAAGGTCAGGCTCATCAGCTCGGCGTTGGCCAGCACTTCCTCTGGCGTGCCCTGAAGCTCGCGCAACTCGCCGATCAACTCGGCGTCGCTCTTGGGCTCGCGCCAGTTCTTGCCATCGTAGTCCTCGCGCCGGGTCGGTGCTGCGGTGCCGCAGGCGAACAGGGCCAGTGGCGCCGGGCAGCCCAGCGCTTGCAGCTCATGGGCAAGTTCAAATGCCAGCAAGGCGCCCAGGCTATGGCCGAGCAGCGCGTAAGGGGCGCTGGCCGCCAGGCGCTGTTCGGCGGCCAGTTGCCGGGCCAGGGCCTGCATGTCGGTGTGCAGTGGCTCGGCAATGCGCGCGCCACGCCCGGGCAGTTCCACCGGGCGCACCTGCAACCACGTCGGCAGCTTGCGCCGCCAGCGGCTGTAGACCATGGCGCTGGCCCCGGAATACGGCAGGCACAGCAGGTTCAATGCAGTCACTGGGCGGCGGCTTCGGCCATTTTCTGGCGCAGGCTCAGCGGGCGCATGTCGGTCCAGACTTCATCGATGTAGGCCAGGCAGTCCTTCTTCAGGCCGCTCTTGCCTACGGCACGCCAGCCGTTGGGGATGGCTTTGTAGTCGGGCCAGATCGAGTATTGCTCTTCGTGGTTGACCACTACCTGGAACTGGATATCGTCGCGGTCGAAAACGGAAGTCATTGCCTGTCTCCTTGAGTGATGGATGCCGCTGCGCGCCTGGCGCAGGGGGGCTTTCAAGTAGACGTGGCGTGCGGCGAAAAAATTAGTGGGGCTGACGCGGTCTTCAGGTATCCCGCAACAGGTCGTGGGTATCGAGCAAGCGGAAGGCCACCTGCGGATTGCGCTCCAGCCCACGGCGGATCGCCGCCGGGATCGACTGCCGGGTCTTGCGGCATAGGCCGAGCTGATCATCCAGCTCGATGACGATGCCGCGCATGGTGCGCACTTCGTTGAAACCGGGGGCAATGTGCACGCGAATGCCGAGGTTTTCATACATCCGCTGCTGCAGGCGTTGCAGGTCTTCCAGGTCCTTGAGGTTTTCCAGGCGGTCGAGCAGGCGTTTCTCTTCCTGGCGGGTCAGCAGGAGGATGCGCTGAGCGGCCTGCGGGTGATCGACCAAGTGTTCGCGGCCGCAGTCGCAGGCGCCAGGGGGGCAAGGTTGGCGCAGAGGCGGTGTAGTGCTCATGGAGCAATCATAGCCTGTACCGGCCTATTCGCGGGTGAACCCGCTCCTACAGGTCCCCGGTAAAACTTTCCTGTCAGGCAAAAAAAATTCACAAACCTCTAGACCGTCACCCGCCTCTTCGCCTATAAATCGCCTAAAGGAAATTTATATTCCTACCAAGAAATATTTCTTCGCCTCCACGCGAAGCCTCTTTTGCCCTTGTGCCCGACCTGCCCCACTCCATCACGAGGCCTATCCGACATGCATCCCGCTCCCGATCACTTCATCCTGCGCGTCAGTTGCCCGGCCGTGTCCGGCATCGTCGCCGCGGTGACCACCTACCTGGCCGAGCACGGTTGCTACATCAGCGAGATGGCGCAGTTCGACGACGAGGACAACGGGCGCTTCTTCATGCGCGCGGTGTTCCGCTACAACACCGGTGTCACGGGTGACACACCGCAGCTGGAAGCCGGCTTTGCCGATGTCGCCCAGCGTTTCGACATGCAGTGGAGCCTGCACAGCAGTGCCCGGCCGATGCGCGTGCTGCTGATGGTGAGCAAGTTCGACCACTGTCTGTCCGACCTGTTGTACCGCCATGCCAAGGGCGAGCTGGACATGCAGATCACCGCCGTGGTCTCCAACCACCTGGACCTGCGCCCGATGGCCGAGCGCCAGGGCATCCGTTTCGTCTACCTGCCGGTCAGCAAGGACACCAAGGCCGAACAGGAAGCCGCGCTGCTGCGCATCGTCGAGGACACCGGCACTGAACTGGTGGTGCTGGCGCGCTACATGCAGATCCTCTCCGACGACCTGTGCCGCCAGCTGTCAGGCCGGGCGATCAACATCCACCATTCGTTCCTGCCCGGTTTCAAAGGCGCCAAGCCTTATCACCAGGCCTACCAGCGCGGGGTGAAGCTGATCGGTGCCACCGCCCACTATGTCACCAGCGACCTCGACGAAGGCCCGATCATCGAGCAGGAAGTACAGCGCGTGGACCATGCCTACGCACCGCATGACCTGGTGGCCATCGGCCGCGACACCGAGACCATCGCCCTGTCCCGCGCCGTGAAATACCACCTGGAGCATCGGGTGTTCCTGAACCACGACCGCACGGTGATCTTCAAATGAACGCCACTCCCAGTATCAAGCTGATCGACGGCAAGGCCACCGCGACGCGGGTGCTGGCCGAGGTACGCGAGCAGGTGCAGGAGCTGCGCCAGGGCGGCGTGCAACCGAGCCTGGCGGTGGTGCTGGTCGGCGCCGACGCTGCCAGCCAGGTGTACGTGCGCAACAAGGTGCTGCGTGCCGAAGAGGTGGGCATCCGCTCGCTGGAGCATCGCCTGCCCGCAGACACCAGCCAGGCCGAGCTGCTGGCCCTGATCGACCGCCTCAACCGCGACACCGAGGTCAACGGCATCCTCGTGCAACTGCCGTTGCCGGCCCATATCGACGAACACCGCATTCTTCAGGCGATCAGCCCACTGAAGGATGTGGACGGCTTCCACAGCGAGAACGTCGGCGGCCTGGCCCAGGGCCGCGATGTGCTCACCCCGTGCACGCCCAGCGGCTGCATGCGCCTGCTGCGCGATGCCTGTGGCGAACTGCGTGGCAAGCATGCGGTGGTGGTCGGCCGCTCGAACATCGTCGGCAAGCCCATGGCCGCCCTGCTGCTGCAGGCCGACTGCACGGTGACCGTGGTGCATTCGCGCAGCCGCGACCTGCCGGCCTTGTGTCGCCAGGCAGACATCCTGGTGGCCGCAGTGGGCAAGCCACGGCTGATCGGTGCCGACTGGCTCAAGCCTGGCGCGGTGGTGATCGATGTCGGTATCAACCGCATCGACGAAGGCGGCCACAGCCGCCTGGTCGGCGATGTCGACTTCGCCGCCGCCCTGCCCCAGGTGGCCGGCATCACCCCGGTACCCGGCGGCGTCGGCCCGATGACCATCGCCTACCTGATGAAAAACACCCTGCTCGCCCTCGACCTGCAACAACAGGCCGCCCACCAGGAGCGCACCCCATGCCTTTCGCCCTGCTGAAATACGGCCTGAGCGCCGACTACCCGGTGGAGGTCGACCTGCCACCACCGTGCGAACTCAAGCCACGCTATGACGTGGTGATCATCGGCGGCGGCGGCCACGGCGTGGCCATCGCCTACTACCTGGCCAAGTACCATGGCATCACCAATGTCGCCGTGCTGGAGAAGGCCTACCTGGGCGGCGGCAATACTGCGCGCAACACAGCGGTAATCCGCTCCAACTACCTCACCAGTGAGGGTGTGCGCTTCTATGCAGAATCGGTGCGCATGTTCCAGAACCTGTCGAACGAGTTCGACTTCAACATCATGTATTCCGAGCGCGGTCAGCTCACCCTCGCGCACACCGACGCCACCGTGCGCGCCTTCCGCCAGCGCGCCGAGGTCAACAAGCACTTTGGCGGGCGCACTGAAATGATCGACCGCCAGCAGATCCGCGAGCTGGTGCCGAGCCTGAACCTCGACCCCGGTCACCTGCCGGTACTCGCCGGCCTTTGGCACATCGATGGTGCCACCGCCCGCCACGACGCGGTGGCCTGGGGCTACGCCAAGCAGGCTGCCAAGCGCGGCGTCGAGATCCACCAGCTGACCGAAGTGCAGGACCTGCTGATCCGAAATGGCCGCATCGAGGCGGTGAAGACCAACCGTGGCACCGTGCAGTGCGGTTGCGTGGTACAGGCCGTGGCCGGGGCCAGTTCGCTGCTGATGGCCAAGGCCGGCATTCGTGCGCCGATCCACACCTACCCGCTGCAGGCCATGGTCACCCAGCCGTTCAAGCCGTTTCTCGACCCACTGGTGAGCTCCTCGGCGCTGCACTGCTACGTGCAGCAGACCAGCCGCGGCGAGATCGTCTTTGGCGGCGGCTCCGACCCCTACCCGCTGTACAACACCCGCTCCACCCTCGACCTCAAGGAGAGCTTGCTGGCACACGCCATCGAGATGTTCCCGTTCATGGCCAACGCCAAGCTGATGCGCCAGTGGGCCGGGATCACCGACATGACCCCGGACTACAGCCCGATCATGGGCCTGTCGCCGGTGCACAACTATTACCTGGACGCCGGCTGGGGCACCTGGGGTTTCAAGGCCACGCCGATCTGCGGCAAGACCATGGCCGAGCTCGTCGCCAGTGGCGGCAAGGTGCCGGAACTGATTGCACCCTTTGCCCTGGAGCGCTTCAGCCGCTTCCAGCAAGTCAACGAAATGGGCGCCACCGCGGCCAGCCACTAAGGAGCGACGACGATGAAGATCCTGACCTGCCCCTTGAACGGCCCGCGCAATATCAGCGAGTTCACCTACGGCGGCGAATTCAGGCACATGCCCGACCCGGCCAGCTGCAGCGATGCGCAATGGGCCGACTATGTGTTCAACAGCGACAACCTGGCCGGGGTGGTGACCGAGTGGTGGCTGCACAACGCCTCCAGCTACTGGTTCCTGGCCGAACGCCACACGGTGAGCGACCAGGTGCTGCGCACCTTCGACCCGAAAGAACTGTTCGACCGCCGCGTCGACTTCACCCCCGCCGCCACCCCGGAGATTGCCGGATGAACAGCCACACTCGCCTCCCCGCGCCCATGGGCCTGCTGATCGACCGCGAGCGGCCCCTGCACTTCCAGTTCGACGGCCAGGCCTGCCAGGGCTTTGCCGGTGACAGCATCGCCAGCGCCCTGCTCGGCAGTGGCCGCTGGCTGCTGTCGCGCTCGTTCAAGTACCACCGCCCGCGCGGCCCGCTGAGCATGGCCGGGCAGGATGCCAACACCCTGGTGCAGCTGCCGGACGAGCCCAATGTGCTGGCCGACCTGGAAGCCGCCCGCGATGGCCAGGTAGTCGAAGGGCAAAACTTCAACGGTAGCCTGGCGCACGATCGCGACGCCTACCTGGGCAAGTTTTCGCGCTTCATGCCGGTGGGCTTCTATTACCGCTCGTTCTACAAGCCCAAGGGCATGTGGAAGGTGTGGGAGCCGCTGATCCGCAAGAAGGCCGGCCTGGGCGTGCTCGACCTAGGCTTCAGGCCGCAGTATTACGACAAGGCCTATCTGTTCGTCGATCTGGCCGTGATCGGCGCTGGCCCGGCTGGCCTGCGTGCGGCACTGGACGCGGCCAATGCCGGGGCCAAGGTGTTGCTTGTCGAGCAACAGCCGGTGCTTGGCGGCTCGCTCACCTACGCCCGCTTCGACATTGCCGGCACCCGCGCCACCAGCCTGCGCCAGGAACTGCTGGCTGCCGTCGAGGGCCACCCGAACATCCAGGTGCTGCTGGACGCCACCTGCAACGGCTGGTTCACCGACAACTACCTGCCGGTGATCCAGCACAAGCGCCTGTACAAGGTGCGCGCCAGCCGCTGCCTGGTGGCGGCCGGTTCGTTCGACCAGCCAGTTGTGTTCCGCAACAACGACCTGCCGGGGGTCATGCTGACCAGCGCCGTGCAGCGGCTGATGAAGCTGTACGCGGTAAAACCCGGCCAGCGCGCGGTAGTCCTCACCGGCCACGATGACGGCTACCTCGCCGCCCTCGACCTGCAGGAGCAAGGCGTGGCCGTGGCCGCGGTGGTCGACATGCGCGCTGCGCCAGCCGATGCCGCAGTGGCCGCCGAACTGAAGCGCCGCGATATACCCGTGCACCTGGGCAGCACCGTGTACGAAGCCCTGCACGAAGCGGGCATGCGCCACGTGAGTGGCGTGGATATTCGCCCGATCACCGGCCAGGGCAAGGTCGGCCCGCATGGCCTGCGCCTGGCCTGCGACCTGCTGTGCATGTCGGCAGGCTACATGCCGGTGTACCAGTTGCCGTGCCAGGCTGGCGGCAAGCTGGCCTACGATGTGAACCGCGACGAATTCGTCATCAGTAACCTGCCGGCCGGGCTGGATATCGCCGGTTCGGTGAACGGCCGTCACGCACTGGGCAATGTGCTGGCCGACGCCACTCGCGGGGCTGCCGATGCGCTGGCAGCGCTGGGCCTGGAAGCGCCGGTGCAGCCCGTGTTCAGTGCCGAATCCAAGGTCAACTTCCCCTGGCCGATCTTCCCCCACCCCAAGGGCAAGGATTTCGTCGACTTCGACGAAGACCTGCAAGTGCGCGACATCGTCAACGCCACGCGCAGCGGCTACCGCGATGTGCAACTGGTCAAGCGCTTCTCCACGGTCGGCATGGGCCCGTCCCAGGGCCGCCACTCGGCGCTGCCGACCGCCCGCCTGGTGGCCCACGCCACCGGGCGCAGCATCAGCGAAACCGGGGTGACCACCGCCCGTCCACCGTTCCAGGCGGAAAAACTGGCCCACGTCGCCGGCCGCGCCTTCGACCCGTACCGGCAAACGCCCATGCACCGCCGCCACCTGGAAGCCGGGGCGAAGATGATGCCGGCCGGCATCTGGCAGCGCCCGGCCTATTATGGCAAGCCCGAGGACCGCGAACGCTGCATGCAGGAGGAAGCCCGCCATGTGCGCGAGAAGGTCGGCCTGATCGACGTTTCCACCCTCGGTGGCCTGGATGTGCGCGGCCCCGACGCCGCCGAACTGCTGGAGCGCCTTTACACCTTCGGCTTCGCCAAGCTGGCCATCGGCCGCACCCGCTACGCGCTGATGACCAACGAGCATGGCGTGGTAATCGATGACGGCGTGTGCGCCCGGCTGGGCGAGCAGCACTTCTACGTCACCGCCACCACCAGCGGCGTCGACCGCATCTACCAGCAGATGCTGAAGTGGAATGCGCAATGGCGCCTGGATGTGGACATTACCAACGTCACCGCCGCGCTGGCCGCGGTCAACCTGGCCGGGCCGCTTTCACGCCAGGTGCTGGCCAAGGTGTGTGACGATGTGGACCTGTCGGCCGAGGCCTTCCCTTACCTCGGCGTACGCCAGGGCACAGTGGCCGGCATTGCCGCGCGCATCCTGCGGGTGGGCTTTGTGGGTGAACTGGGCTACGAAGTGCATGTGCCGGCGCGCCACGCCGAGCGCCTGTGGGATACCTTGATGCAGGCTGGCGCGGGGTTGGGCATTCGCCCGTTCGGCGTCGAGACCCAACGCCTGCTGCGCCTGGAAAAGGGCCACGTGATCATCAGCCAGGACACCGACGGCATGACCCACCCGGCGGAGATCGACATGCAATGGGCCATCGGCCGCAAGAAGCCATTCTTCGTCGGCAAACGCTCGATCGAGATCCTCGAAGCGCAGCCGCTCAAGCGCAAACTGGTCGGCTTCACCCTGCCCAAGGGCAGCCCGCAACCGCTGGAGGGGCATCTGGTGCTGGACGGGGCGGACATCAGCGGCAACGTCACATCCTGCGAATACTCGCAAACCCTGGGGCAGATCATCGGCCTGGCTTACGCCGGTGCCCATCAGGCCACGCCTGGCACGCACATCCCGATCCGCGTTGAGGGCGGCGTGATGGTCAATGCCAAGGTGGTGCCACTGCCGTTCCACGATCCCGACAACCTGCGCCAGGAGCTCTGAGCCATGACCAGTTTGCAAGCCAAAGCTTTTATTTCACTCGGCCCGCGGGCCGAACTGCTGCATACCTGCGCGTTGACTGACCTGACCGATCTGGCACGGGTCGGGTTTCGCGGGGGCGACAGTGCCGCTTGCCTGCAGGCGCGTGGCTACCGCTTGCCGTCGCTACCCAACCAGGCCGTGCGCCAGGAAGACGGTGGCTGGATAGCGCGCTTGTCGCAGACCGAGTACCTGTTGCTGGGCAGCCTGGCCGACGGCGGTGCACGGGTGGCTGCCGAAGAGGCCGAGTGGGTGCAGGATGCCCGGCGCAACTACCTGCTGCCGCGTCAGGATAGCCATGCCTGGCTGCAGCTCTCGGGGGTGCATTGCAGCGCGGTGATGGCCAAGTTGTGCGGTGTGGACTTGCGCGCCCGGGCGTTTCCCGTTGGGGCGGTGGCGCAGACCTCGGCGGCGCGGATCAACGTGATCGTACTGAATGTGGGGAGCGATGAGAGGCCGGCCTTGCAGTTGCTGTTTGATCGGGCGTCGCTGGCGTATTTCCGTGAAGCGGTGCTGGATGCCATGGATGAGTTCGATGGTGGGTGGGTCGGGGTAGATGAATTGATGCGTTGACCTGCACCGGCCTCTTCGCGGGTAAACCCGCTCCCACAGGGTAATCACTGGGCTTGGGGCTGTGGAGTACCTGTGGGAGCGGGCAGGCCCGCGAAGAAGCCAACGCGGGAGGGTGTCAGAAATTTTGTGTTCGGGCATAACATGAGTAAGAGGTGCATGTAT
>NZ_JALLKV010000054.1:0-40252 GCF_023093815.1 Pseudomonas sp. PNPG3 | reverse complement strand
AGTATCGGTCAAAAGCCGCTTAAAAAACTTCCCTAAAACCATAGAATCTCCCACATGGATAGCGCGGTACCTGTGGGCGCTGGCTTGCCGGCGATAGGGCCGGTACAGCCCAGACACAGCATGCTAGAGTGCTCTTTCATTCAAGGAGCCTCACATGCGTGCGTTTCTTCCCCTCCTGCTGGCGGTCAGCCTGCCACTCGCCGCCGCACCGCTGCACAGCCAGTTCCTGCCACCAGACGACCAGTCCCTGCGCCAGGAAGCGCCGACCGGCCAGCAATTGCTGCAAGTGACCGACTACTCGGTGGTAGTGGGTACCCAACGCCAATCCGACCAGCAGCCGATCCCGATCACCTCGTCGTTGCAGGTGCGCCTCAAGGGCAAGCCGCTGAGCAAGGGCGCAACCATCGCCCAGGTACTGCTGACCTTTGACGGTGAAGCGGCCAAGAGCCTGAAGAAACCCGTATACGATGAGAAAACCCGCACCCTGAGCCTGAATTATCCGCTCAGCGACTACCGCGTGATCATGGACCTGCTGCGCAACGAGACGCTGTATGTGCAGTTCCTCACCTACGGCAACGGCCACGTCTGGGCCGACCTGCACACCGGTACCGTACGTACGCGTTGAGGCGCCCGGCCTGCGGGGGGTACACTGCCGGCCTTCGAAATTTCGTGATGGTCCAGTTGGAGTCGGCAATGCGTAAAGACAAGAAACAGGTAATCGGTGACGAGATCAGCGACGACTACATCAAGTCGTTCCTCCAGTTCGAGCCGGCCGATGGCGTGACCTCGCCGTCGCTGCACAAGCTGGTCAAGGCCTACCGCGGCCTGCGCATCGACGATTTCGAGCGTTTTGTCGGCTTCTTCGTCGAGGCTGGGCTGGACCTGGATGGCAAGGACGAGCACGGCAAGACCTTTGTCGAGCAGATTGCCGACCAGCGCAATGCGTCGGATTACATCGAGATCATCGCCAAGGCCCGTGGCTGATTTGTAAACCTGCTCCGGCCCTTTCGCGGGTAAACCCGCTCCCACAGGTACAGCACAGCCCTTAGTTGTGGTGCGGTCCTTGTGGGAGCGGGTTCACCCGCGAAAGGGCCGGAGCAGGCTTACAAAGATCCAGGCACAAAAAAACGCCCCGAGGGGCGTTTTTTTCGTTACCGGCCGAATCAGGCGTAATGCTTGGCCGCCGGGCTGCTTTCCACCAGGTCCAGCGCCACGTCGTTGTCGGCACTGATCTTGTGGTACAGGGCAGCATCGGTCGCCAGGATCTTCTCGCGAGCCGGGAAGATTTCCTTGAGCTTGGCAGCCCAGGCACCTTTGGCCTGCTCGGGGAAGCAGCGCTCGATCAGTTCCAGCATGATCGAAACGGTCACCGAAGCGCCCGGCGATGCGCCGAGCAGTGCAGCCAGGCTGCCGTCCTGGGCTGAGACCAGCTCGGTACCGAACTGCAGCACGCCGCCTTTTTTCGGGTCTTTCTTGATGATCTGCACGCGCTGACCGGCTACTTCCAGGCGCCAGTCTTCGGCCTTGGCCTGCGGGTAGAAGCGACGCAGGGCTTCCAGGCGCTGCTCCATCGACTGCATCACTTCGCTGACCAGGTACTTGGTCAGGTCCATGTTGTCACGGGCCACGGCCAGCATCGGGCCGATGTTGCCCATGCGTACCGACAGCGGCAGGTCCATCAGCGAACCGTGCTTCAGGAACTTGGTGGTGAAGCCGGCATATGGACCGAACAGCAGCGATTTCTTGCCATCGACCACGCGGGTATCCAGGTGCGGTACCGACATCGGCGGGGCGCCGACCGCGGCCTGGCTGTAGACCTTGGCCTGGTGCTGCTTGACGATTTCCGGGTTGTCGCAACGCAGCCACTGGCCGCTGACCGGGAAGCCGCCGAAACCTTTGCTTTCCGGAATGCCCGACAGCTGCAGCAGCGGCAGGGCCGCGCCACCGGCGCCGAGGAAGACGAAGCGGGCGTCCACTTCACGGCTACCGCCGCTGTTGACGTCCTTGATGCTCACGGTCCAGCCCTTGCCGTTACGGCGCAGGCCAACGACCTTCTTGCTGTACTTGACCTGGGCGTCCTGCGAGTCGCCCAGCAGCTTCAGCAGCTTGTTGGTCAGGGCGCCGAAGTTGACGTCGGTGCCCTTGAGCACGCGGGTGGCGGCGATGTGCTGGTCGGCTGGGCGGCCTGGCATCATCAGCGGCATCCAGTCCTTCATCACGGCCTTGTCTTCGGTGTATTCCATGTCCGCAAAGGCATGGTGCTGCTTGAGCAGCTCATAGCGCTTCTTGAGGAAGGAAACACCCTTGTCACCCTCGACGTAGCTCAGGTGCGGGACAGGGTTGATGAAGGCGCGTGCCGAGCCGAAGTTGCCCTTCTTGCTCAGGTAGGCCCAGAACTGGCGCGAAACCTCGAACTGGGTGTTGATGTGCACGGCCTTCTTGATGTCGATGCTGCCATCGGCGGCCTGGGGCGTGTAGTTAAGCTCGCACAGGCCGGCGTGGCCGGTGCCTGCGTTGTTCCAGGGGTTGGAGCTTTCCGCGGCTCCGGAGTCCATCGCCTCCACGACCTCAAGCTTCAGGGTCGGGTCGAGCTCCTTGAGCAGTACGGCCAGGGTGGCACTCATGATGCCTGCGCCTACCAGTACCACATCAACCGATTCGTTCTGCGCCATTTAACGCGTCTCCACAATCTACAGCTACCTAATTGACAGCATAGGACCTGGGTTCGCCAGGGTCGCCATGTCCGACTTTTCGCAGTTCTTGCAACTTCCGCGGACACCGCCAATCAGTCTTCGGGTTCGCGTATTGAACGCGGTTTGCCACGGGTGCGGCAATTCGACTTATGGTCAAGGTGTCGTGCGTGCGTTATGGAACGGCTCAGACACTCATACGGGATGAGCGCATTTGCCGCCTGTTCAGGGCTGTTCGGGACACATCTGCCGCTTTTGCACATGCCAGACTGTTCATTTGCTCGCCACACTCTTGTGAAGTTGTGAAAACCGTTTTTTCACGCTCTTTTGGAGACGTGAACCTCAAAAGGGGACTGCGCGATGGCAACCCGCAGGTTCATGCAGTGTGAAGGGCCGGAAAAGCAGGCACGACAGCCGATGCAAGACCTGAGTGGAAGGCTCTCTGTGGGCGAAGCATTGAAGTTGCCGGGGTCAATCGGCGAGTGCGGGGCCCGATCAGGAGACGTCCTTATAATCGGGGGGAGATTATAGCGATGTCGCGGGCAGAAATGTCGCCATTCGTGGTTTTTATTGCAGCGTTTGTCAGGCCGCGAGGATGCGCTGGTGCCAGCGGCGGCTTGCGCGGGCGCAAACCCGGGCACTGGCGGGCAGCTCGCGGCCCAGCCAGGCGAGCCGGATTTCGCCGATCTGCACCCAGCCGCTGCCGCTGGGCGCCTGGCTGCATTGCTTGAAGGCCAGGCATTTGCCGTCGGCATCGAGGCGGGCATAGGTGTTGTGGCGCGGGCGTTGGAACAGCAGGGTCCAGAGCGAGGCCATGGCAGCGAGTCCTGTGCGTTAGGGCTTGGCGCAAGGATAAGGGCGCGGCGATGAAACGATTGTGACAAGCGGGCCGGACCGATGACTGGTCGATGCGTGGCTAGGTATACTGTGGGCCTTCGCCGCTTTTTCTGGAGTAACGCGCATGTTGCAACGTCTGTTGTTCGGTTTGATCGCCGTGGCCAGCCTCAGCCTGGTCGGTTGTGCCCACAGCCCGCAACAACTCAACCCGCAACCCACGCTCAAGGCCCAGCTCGCCCCGGTCGGCCATGGCCAGCCGGTAGTGGTCCGGGTAGTTGATGGCCGGGCCTCGCAGTCCCTGGGCACTCGCGGTGGCATGTATCCCGAGACCAGTACCATCAGCGTGAGTGGCAACGACATCGTGCCCAAGCTGCAGGCCCAGGCCGAAGCCGCCGTACGCCTGCTCGGCTTCACCCCGACGCCGAACGCCTACAACGCGCCGCAGCTGACCGTGACCCTGGCCGAACTGAAGTACCAGTCGCCGAAAGACAACCTGTACGTGACCGAGGCTACCATCGGCGCCACCTTCCGTGCCGACGTGTCCAATGGCGGCCGCCGCTACAGTGGCCGTTACGGCGCTTCGCTGGACCAGCGTTTCGGCATGGCGCCGAACCAGGAAACCAACACCCAGCTGGTGGGCGATGTGCTGAGCGATGCCCTGACCCGCATGTTCAAGGACCCGACCATCGGTCAGGTGCTGGGGCAGTAAGCCTTCAGCTATAAAACAAAACCCGCTGCCTGTGTTCCAGGCAGCGGGTTTTTTGTTGTCTGTGCCCGCGAAAAGGCCGGCAAATCTTCATGCCATGCCAGATGAAATTCGATGACACTTTGTCGCCTGAGCCGGGCGTCTGGGCATGACTTGGGTAGAATGCCGGCCTTTGCCGTCGCTCATACCGAGGTTGCGTGATGTCCTTGCAAGTGCTCTGGGGGTTCCTGGCCGCCCACCCGACCAAGCTGATCAATCTGCTGGCGCTGCTGCTGACCTGCCCGGGCGGGTTGCTGCTGCACAGTGCGCGGCGGCGCGAGGCCGAGACCCGCGAATACATGGCGGTGGACGAGGGGGTGGTGGACGCGTTCGACCTGCGGGTGCCGCGGTATTTCTACATTCTCGGTTTTTCGTGCCTGGCGATGGCGTTGCTGCTGTCCTGGTTCAGTACCTGGATTTGAGATTTCAGGGCCGCTTTGCGGCCCATCGCGACACAAGGCCGCTCCTACAGGTATGTGCGATCCCCTGTAGGAGCGGCCTTGTGTCGCGATGGGCTGCAAAGCAGCCCTAGGATCTATCAGGCAACCGGTGCCTGCTGCCTGACCTGGTACTGGTTGCGCACCGGCGTCGCATACTGCAGCACAAGGTACGGCCGCTGCTCCTCAGGGCAGGCATCCAGGCGGCGTTGCCATTCCTCCTTGGCCCGAGCCAGCTCATCGGCCGGGAACACCTTCTCGGCGCTCGGCACCTGTAGCGCCTCATCCTTGCCATCCCACATTGCATAGGCCAGGTAGTGCACCGGGAACAGTCGGTAGCCACCGAGGATCTGCCGGTCGATTTCCGCTGCCAGCTGCTTGGTATCCTCGTGATACTCGGTCACCGGCGGGGCAAAGTTGATGTGCACCCGGCCTTTGTAGCCGGTAATGCCCTTGGCGATGCTGTTGTCGTCCTCGCCCGGCGCCTTCTTGTAGGTGCCGGTGGTGGCGCGGATATACAACTCGCGGGCCTTGGCCTGGTCGCACGGGTCATATTCGTAGCTGATCGAAACCGGTGTCAGGTTCAGGCTCTGGATCACCGCGCCGAACGGCTCGTCCTTGCGGCTCATGTGGAACATCTTGAGTATCGCCGAATCGGTGCGGTCGTCACCGTCCTTGGCCCGGCCTTCTGCCTGGGCGATCCAGATCGACGTGGCGTCGTTGCGGATCGAGTGGTTGATGTAGGCTGAGAGCAACTGGTAGGCCGCCAGCTTCTCGCGGCGCCCACTGATCGAGCGGTGCACGATGAAGCTCTTGTTCAGGCGCATCATGTCGCTGACAAACGGCTTTTGCAGCAGGTTGTCGCCAATGGCGATACGCGGCGTGGGCAGCCCGGCGTGGTACACCGCGTAGTTGACGAAGGCCGGGTCCATGACGATGTCACGGTGGTTGGCCAGGAACAGGTAGGCGGTGCCGGCCTTGAGCTGCTCCACGCCCGAATAGGTGACGCCGTCGGTGGCGCGGTCGATGGTCTGGTCGACGTAGTACTCGACTTTGTCCTGCAAGGTCGAGACACAGGTGACACCGGCGAATTCCTTGCGCAGACGGCGGGCGATCAGCGGTTTGAGCAACCAGCCGAGAGCACCGGCCGCACGCGGGAAGCGGAAGTGGGTGAGGATATCGAGGAATGCCGGGTCGCTGAGCAGGCGTGCCAGAACGGCAGGGACCTCAGCGTCGTCGTACGGTCGGATGGCATCGAATTCGCCCATCATGCTCTCTTGTTGGAAACGGCTAGGGTAATAAGGTAGGGGCGGGCTCCGAAAAACGGCTCGGACACACACAGGCCCTGTAAACAGACCGGCAATTATACGCATAAGTCACCCCGGAGGCCGCGATGCTGCAAACTGCTATCTACGATTGCCCTTATTGTGGCGAAGAAGTCGAAACCACGGTGGACCTGTCCGGTGGCGATCAGGAGTACATCGAGGACTGTCAGGTATGCTGCAAGCCTATCCGCTTCGTGCTGCAAGTTCATGGCGAGGAGTGGATGCTGGATGTATTCGGTGAGAATGACTGATGCAGCGTATCTACGAACCGGAAAACCTGCTCGAGGCTGAAATGCTGGCGGGCATGCTCGCCAGCGAGGGGGTCGAGGCGCACCTGGTTGGTCGTGACCTGATCGGTGCTGCCGGTGAACTGCCGATGCAGGGCTTGCTTGGGCTTGCCGTGGCTGATGAACAGGCCGAGTACGCACGGCAGCTGATCGATGCGTACAATGATGCCCAGCCACTGGTTGGCGACGAACCGGAGAGTTTCCCCGGTACCTTGATCTGCTAGGTTCTGAATTCGCCCATGTGTGGACGTTACGCCCTGTTTCGCTGGCCCCAGGCTCTTGCCAGTCTGCCGGGCTTTCCCGTTGGCCAGCCAGCCCAATGGAACATCTCGCCCGGGGCTTCGGTGCTGATCCAGCGCCAGCTTGACGGCCAGTTGCAACTGGCCAAGGCGCGCTGGGGGCTGACCCCGGCCTGGCTCACCGACCTGTCCCGCACCCCCGCCCATGCCCGCGCCGAAACCCTGGCCGAGCAGCCGATGTTTCGCGACGCGTTTCGCCTGCGCCGCTGCCTGATGCCGGCCAACGGCTTTTACGAATGGCGCGGCAGCGTGCGCAAGCGCCCGTACTGGCTGACCCCGGGGGAGGGTGCATCACTGTACTTCGCCGCCGTGTGGGAGGCCTACCCGGTGCAGGACCAGGTTTGGTTGAGTTGTGCGGTTGTGACCCAGGCGGCGATGAACCAGCGTCGGCCGCTGATACTGGACGAGGCAGGGCAGGCCGCCTGGCTTGACCCGGACACGCCGCTGGCCCGCCTGCATGAATTGCTGGCCAGCCCGCCGGCGACGTTGCGCGAACGGGCCCTGGCGCATTTCGTCAATGATCCGAAGCTGGATGCGCCGGAGTGCCTGACTCCGGCCTGATGTATGGCTGTGCCGGCCTCTTCGCGGCTGAAGCCGCTCCTACAACGATCGCATTATCCCTGTAGGAGGGGGTTCACCCGCGAAGGGGGCGGCACAGGCGACGAAAATCTTCCCTGCGGCTATGGCGGCCCCAAGCGACTCGGCCTACGATACGGCGCATGTAAAAAGGGAGTGTTTTCATGCGCAAGTCTTTTGTCGTCAGCCTGTTGAGTGCTGGCATCCTGCTGGCCGGCTGCCAGGCGGTTAATACCACCAGCGGCGGTGCTGTCGGCGTCGAGCGCCAGCAGTACATGTTCAGCATGCTTTCGACCGATGAGGTCAACCAGATGTACGCCCAGTCGTACCAGCAGACCCTGGGTGAGGCATCGAACAAAGGTGTGCTCGACAAGTCCAGCGCAGATGCCAAGCGAGTGCAGGTAATTGCCAACCGCCTGATTGCCCAGACCCCCAAGTTCCGCCCGGATGCCGCGCAATGGAACTGGGAAGTCAACGTGATCAAGAGCGACGAGCTCAACGCCAACTGCGGCCCGGGCGGCAAGATCATCGTCTACACCGGCCTGATCGATCAGCTCAAGCTCACCGATGCGGAAATTGCTGCGGTGGTGGGCCACGAGATCGCCCACGCTTTGCGTGAGCACAGCCGCGAGGCGATGTCCAAGGCGTATGGCGTGGAAATGGCGCGCCAGGGCGCCGGTGCCCTGTTCGGCCTCGGCCAGGGCAGCATGGCCATGGCCGATACCGTGGTGAACTATGCCATGACCCTGCCCAACAGCCGGGCCAACGAGAACGAAGCCGACCTGATCGGCCTGGAGCTCTCGGCGCGTGCCGGTTACGACCCGAATGCCGCGATCACTTTGTGGAACAAGATGAGCCAGGCTTCCGAAGGCGCACCGCCTGAGTTCATGAGCACTCACCCGGCGTCCCAGAGCCGCATTGCTTCGTTGCAGGCGGCCATTCCGAAGGTGATGCCGCTGTATCAGGCGGCCAAGAAGTAAGACCGTAAGGGGCCGCAGAGCGGCCCCCATCAGCAGTCAACCCACCCAGCCACTGGCTTTCATCGCCGAGTACACGGCCACGATCGCCAGCACGAAGAACGCCGTGGCCGCCAGGCGACGGATCAGCGTCAGCGGCAGTTTGTCCGCTGCGAAGTTACCCGCCAAAACCACCGGCACGTTGGCAATCAGCATGCCCAAGGTAGTACCGATAATGACCATGATCAGGTACGGATACTGTGCTGCCAGCATCACCGTGGCGACCTGGGTCTTGTCACCGATTTCAGCCAGGAAGAACGCGATCAGCGTGGTCAGGAACGGCCCGAAGCGGCGCGCCGGGTTCTCGTCGTCATCCATCTTGTCCGGAACCAGGGTCCATAGGGCAGTGGCGGTGAAGCTCGCGGCCAGGATCCAGTGCAGTGCCGAGTCGCTGAAGAAGCTGCCGACCCACGCGCCCACGGCACCAGCCGCGGCATGGTTGGCCAAGGTGGCGGCGATGATGCCGGCGATGATCGGCCAGGGCTTGCGGAAGCGGGCAGCGAGTATGAGCGCGAGCAGTTGCGTCTTGTCGCCGATTTCGGCGAGGGCAACGATGGCGGTGGGGACCAGCAAAGATTCCAGCATCAGAATTCCTACGGGGGCGGGTCGACACGGCTATGACACGTACAGCCTCCCCGCCCCGGGTAAGGTGTGCGTGTCATAGGTCTTGTCAAACCCTGGATCCGTCTATGCGGATCTCGCCATGCAGGCTGGCATGGTGGGTCGCACGCGCCATGGTCTGTGGACCAAGTATGTTGACGCGTACCGGGCGAGCTGGGTGCTCGCGGGAGACTACTCCCCTAGGACGGTGCGGATTCTGCCTAGGCAAAACGCTTTCGGCAAGCGCTGTTTTTATCCGTGTGTTGCCTGGTAGATGCGGAAACCGTCCGCCTCGTCGCGTACCTGGCAGTTGCCCAGCGCCCCTTCGATCAGTGGCTGGTAGCGCAGGAAGCTGTTGGCAACCAGGCGCATTTCGCCACCTTTTCGCAGATGAACGGCTGATTTTTTCAGCAAGTTTTCCGATGCCTGGTAGTTGGTGTGCACCCCGGTGTGGAACGGCGGGTTGCTCAGGATCAGGCTCAGCTCGGTCGGCGCCGCGTCGATGCCGTCGCCGCTGATCACTTCGCCCTCCAGACCATTGGCGGCCAAGGTCAGGCGGCTGGCGGCCACGGCGAAGGCATCCACATCCAGCAGGGTCACCCGGTTTTGTGGATAACGGCGCTTGACCGTGGCGCCCAGCACCCCGGCACCGCAGCCGAAGTCCAGCACATGCCCGCTCGGCAGGCCGTCGAGGTGCTTGAGCAGCAGGGCGGTACCGCGATCGAGGCGGCCATGGCTGAACACACCGGGCAGGCTGACCACTTGCAGTGGGCCGTCTTCCAGGCTGAGCTCGAAGCGTTCGGCCAGGCTTTCCAGGGGCTTGGCTTCTGGCGCGTGCTCGATGGTCACCTGCCACAGCTGGCAATGGCGGGCGCTGTCGAGCTTGCGCGGCTTGCCAAAGGCCTGCAGCTGCTTGGCCGCACCCTCGATGCCACCACGTTTCTCGCCGACCAGGTACAGCTCGCGGCCCGCCAGGCGCGAGGCCAGGGCATTGAGCAGGTAGGCGGTCAGTTCGCGGGACTTGGGCAGGAACAGCACGGCGCTGTCGAAAGCCACTTCAGGGGGCTCCACTGAATAGTGGCTGCGCCCGGCGAAGCGGCTTTCGAGCGTAGCCTGATCACCCGCATGCCAGGTCCAGGCCTGGGCATTGGGCAACTGGCCTAGCAGGCCGTCGGCGGGGGCGCCGGCGAGCAGCAGCGGGCCCTGGAACAGCTCTGCCTGGCGGAGCAACACTTCACTGCGCGGGTCCATGGACGACGCCTCCTGGAAAAAGTGGTGCAGTTTAGCAGAGGCGGGCGTCGGGCTCAGCTAACCACGCGGCGTGGCTGCCCGGCGAAGAAGGCCTGGGCGTTCTCGCTGAGCTGGCCGACGATGCGCTGGCGCGACTCTACCGCGCCCCAGGCGCTGTGCGGGGTGATGATCAGGCGCGGGATGCCGGGCTCGAGCAGCGGGTTGCCGTTGACCGGCGGCTCCACACTCAGCACGTCGGTGGCGGCGCCACCCAGGTGGCCACTGCGCAGGGCGTCGGCCAGCGCCTGCTCGTCGATAAGGCCGCCGCGGGCGGTGTTGACCACCAGTGCGTTTGGCTTGAGCAAGGCCAGTTCGCGGGCCCCGAGCATGTGTCGTGTGTGCTCGTTCAGCGGGCAGTGCAGGGTCAGGGCGTCGACTTGCGGCAGCAACTCGTCCAGCGGCAACCGGTCGGCGCGTTCCGGGCGGCCGGGGATCTGCCCGCTGAGCACGCGCATGCCAAAGGCTTCGGCCAGTCGCGCCACCGCGCCGCCCAGTTCACCGTGGCCGAGCAGGCCAAGGGTCTTGCCCTCCAGCTCGACGATGGGGAAGTCCAGCAGGCAGAACTGGCTGGCCTTGGCCCACTGGCCGTCGGCTACCGCCTGGTTGTAGTCGCACAGGCGGGTGGCCAGTGCCAGTAGCAGGGCGAGGGTGTGCTGGGCGACGGACGGTGTGCCGTAGCCCTGGCAGTTGCACACGGTGATGCCCTGGGCGCGGGCGGCCGCCAGGTCGACGTTGTTGGTGCCGGTGGCGGCCACCAGGATCAGCTTCAGTTGCGGGTTGGCGGCCAGGGTCGCGGCGTCGAGCATGACCTTGTTGCTGACCACCGCTACCGCGCCCTGAAGGCGTTCGGCGACCTGCTCAGGACGGGTGGCGGCGAACAGTTCGAACTCGTCGAACTGCTGCTTCAGGGACGAGAGGTCGAGATCGCCCAGGTCCAGGGACTGGTGATCGAGAAACACGGCGCGACGCGGGCTGGGCATGAAGTTCTCCGAGGCTGGGCGGGATTTCGGTGTCGCGGCCATTCGCGGGTAAACCCGCTCCCACAGGTACTGCACCAGCCTTTGCAATGGTGCAATACCTGTGGGAGCGGGTTTACCCGCGAATAGGCCATCAGCTTCACCACATAACCTGAAGCTGCCGCCGCAGTTTCTAGTTCAACCTTGCCGCCCGTCAACGCCCGCCACTCATACCTTCATCACGCAAATCATTCCTTCGGCTGATTTAGCCGTCACATTGGCGAACTACAGTAGTTCCCAGACTTGTCCGGCCCGCTTTCCAGAAAAGGGATACCCATGTTGCAGACCCGCATCATCAAGCCCGCCGAGGGCGCCTACGCCTACCCCCTGCTGATCAAGCGACTGCTGATGTCTGGCAGCCGCTATGAAAAGACCCGCGAAATCGTCTACCGAGACCAGATGCGGCTGACCTACCCCCAGCTCAACGAGCGCATAGCGCGCCTGGCCAACGTGCTGACCGAAGCCGGGGTAAAGGCCGGTGACACCGTGGCGGTGATGGACTGGGACAGCCACCGCTACCTGGAATGCATGTTCGCCATCCCGATGATCGGTGCGGTGGTGCACACCATCAACGTGCGCCTGTCGCCCGAGCAGATTCTCTACACCATGAACCACGCCGAAGACCGCGTGGTGCTGGTCAACAGTGACTTCGTCGGCTTGTACCAGGCCATCGCCGGGCAACTGACCACGGTCGACAAGACCCTGCTGCTGACCGACGGCCCGGAAAAGACAGCCGAGCTGCCCAACCTGGTGGGCGAGTACGAGCAACTGCTGGCCGCTGCCAGCCCGGGCTACGACTTCCCGGACTTCGACGAGAACTCGGTGGCCACCACCTTCTACACCACTGGCACCACCGGCAACCCCAAGGGTGTGTACTTCACTCATCGGCAACTGGTGCTGCACACCCTGGCCGAAGCTTCGGTGACTGGCAGCATCGACAGCGTGCGCCTGCTGGGTAGCAACGACGTGTACATGCCCATCACGCCGATGTTCCATGTGCACGCCTGGGGCATTCCCTACGCCGCCACCATGCTGGGCATGAAGCAGGTGTATCCGGGGCGCTACGAGCCGGACATGCTGGTCAAACTGTGGCGCGAAGAGAAGGTCACCTTCTCCCATTGCGTGCCGACCATCCTGCAGATGCTGCTCAACTGCCCGACCTCCCAAGGTCAGGACTTCGGCGGTTGGAAGATCATTATCGGTGGCAGCGCACTCAACCGCTCGTTGTACCAGGCCGCCCTGGCACGCGGTATCCAGCTGACCGCTGCGTATGGCATGTCCGAGACCTGCCCGCTGATTTCCGCCGCCCACCTGAACGACGAACTGCAGGCCGGCAGCGAGGATGAGCGCGTCACCTACCGCATCAAGGCCGGCGTGCCGGTGCCGCTGGTGGAGGCGGCCATCGTCGACGGCGACGGCAACTTCCTGCCCGCCGACGGTGAAACCCAGGGCGAGCTGGTGCTGCGTGCGCCATGGCTGACCATGGGCTACTTCAAGGAACCGGAAAAAAGCGAGGAGCTGTGGCAGGGCGGCTGGTTGCACACTGGTGATGTCGCCACGCTCGACGGCATGGGCTATATCGACATCCGCGACCGTATCAAGGATGTGATCAAGACCGGTGGCGAGTGGATTTCCTCGCTCGACCTCGAAGACCTGATCAGCCGTCACCCGGCCGTGCGCGAAGTGGCGGTGGTAGGGGTGGCCGACCCGCAGTGGGGTGAACGCCCGTTTGCCCTGCTGGTGGTACGCGAAGACCAGGTCATCGACGCCAAGGCGCTGAAGGAACACCTCAAGCCGTTCGTCGAGCAGGGGCACATCAACAAGTGGGCGATTCCAAGCCAGATCGCCGTTGTTACCGAAATTCCCAAGACCAGTGTCGGCAAGCTCGACAAGAAACGCATCCGCCAGGACATCGTCCAGTGGCAGGCCAGCAACAGCGCGTTCCTCTCCACGCTGTAACCGCCATGCGGGTCGCGTACTGCAGCGCGCGACCCGCATGCTAGAGGGGTGGAGCCTTGCCAAACGGCAGAAATACGCCATCCTTTAGCACTGCCAGCGCGCAGCCGGGGCAACATGGCAGCGAGTTGGCCGCACGGAGCGCAAATCACACTTTAGAGGGATCAAGCGCCTGTGCCTTGCTGGCTATAGTCGGGGCCAGGGGATTTTCAGGAATGGGGGAGGCGACATGCGCAAGCCGTGTCGCCGCGGGCGCAAGCCTGCAAACCGGTCGCTCGGGCCGTTCTTGAAAGGACTCACTGCCATAACAAAAAAAGTACATGGAGTAGCGTCGATGAAATCTGCAAACCTGTTCTGGCGCCGGGCCAAGTTGCCCCTGGCCGTCAGCCTTGCTTCCACGCTCGCAAGTCCTGCTTTCGCTGTCAGTTTCAACATTGGTGAAATCGAAGGCCAGTTCGACTCGTCGCTCTCCATCGGCGCCAGCTGGTCGACGGCCAACCCCAACAAGAACCTGATCGGGGTGAACAACGGCGGCAAGGGCCTGTCGCAGACATCCGACGATGGCCACCTGAACTTCAAGAAGGGCGAAACCTTCTCCAAGATCTTCAAGGGTATCCATGACCTGGAGCTCAAGTACGGCGACACCGGCGTTTTCGTCCGCGGCAAGTACTGGTACGACTTCGAACTGAAGGACGAAGGCCGCGAGTTCAAGGACATCAGCGACTCCAACCGCAAGGAAGGCGCCAAATCGTCCGGTGCCGAGCTACTCGACGCATTCGTCTACCACAACTACTCCATCGGCGATCAGCCAGGCTCGGTGCGCCTGGGCAAGCAGGTGGTGAGCTGGGGTGAAAGTACCTTCATCGGTGGCGGCATCAACTCGATCAACCCGATCGACGTGTCGGCGTTTCGCCGCCCGGGGGCCGAGATCAAGGAAGGCCTGATTCCGGTCAACATGTTCTACATTTCGCAGAGCCTGACCGACAACCTGTCGGCCGAGGCCTTCTACCAGATCGAATGGGACCAGACGGTCGTCGACAACTGCGGCACGTTCTTCTCCCAGCCGGACATCATTGCCGACGGCTGTACCGACAACCTGCGTGTGCTCAACAGCAGCCGCACGGTGCCAGGGGCGGCGCAGCAGTTCCTTGCCACTCGGGGCGTGGATATCAACGAAGAAGGGGTGATGGTGCGCCGCGGCGCCGACCGCGATGCACGTGATAGCGGCCAATTCGGTGTGGCCATGCGCTACATGTTCGAACCGCTGGACACCGAGTTCGGTGCCTACTTCATGAACTATCACAGCCGTGCGCCGATCTTCAGCGCTACAGGGGCTGCACCCTCCGTGTTCGCCGGGTTGAGCGCCCTGCCTGCACAGCTGCGCGCCCTGGCACCCCTGATCGTGGCGGGTAATTCCGAGTACTTTGTCGAATACCCGGAGGATATCCGCCTCTATGGCTTGAGTTTCTCCACCACGCTGCCTACAGGGACCGCCTGGAGCGGCGAACTCAGCTACCGCCCCAACGCGCCAGTGCAACTCAACACCACAGATATATTGTTTGCCGGGGTTCGTCCCATTGGCGGCGCCTTGAGCAATGCTTCGCTGTTGACTGGTACTCCGGGGCAGGACCTGCATGGGTATCGCCGTAAGGAAATCACGCAATTCCAGACTACCCTGACGCACTTCTTCGATCAGGTGATGGGTGCCAGCCGCATGACCGTGGTGGGCGAAGTGGGTGTCACCCATGTGGGCGGCCTCGAAAACGCGCACGACACTCGCTACGGTCGCGATCCAGTGTTCGGCCCTGGCCCGCTGCCTTCCACCGGTGGTGCCGATACCTGCCAGGTACTCAACGCCAGCACCATTGCAGGCGCTGGCGCCGGTGCATCCACTGCCAACCTGAACCGCAACTGCGAGAACGACGGCTACACCACCAGTACCTCCTGGGGTTACCGCGCCCGTGTCATCTGGGACTACAACGACGTCTTCGCCGGGGTCAACCTGAAGCCGAGCGTGGCCTGGTCGCATGACGTTTCCGGCTATTCGCCTGGCCCTGGCGCCAACTTTGAGGAGGGCCGCAAGGCTGTCAGCCTGGGCCTGGACGCCGAGTACCAGAACACCTACACGGCGAGCCTGTCGTACACCAATTTCTTCGACGGCAAGTACACCACCGTGGATGACCGCGACTTCGTCGCCCTCAGCTTCGGCGTGAACTTCTAAGCATACAGATCCAGGACGACACGACATGAACAAGACCAGAAGTCTGCTGCAAGCCGGTGTGCTGGGCCTGTCCCTGCTGGCGACCAGCGTCATGGCTGCAGTATCCGCCGACGAGGCGGCCAAGCTGGGCAGTACCTTGACTCCGATGGGCGCCGAAAAGGCTGGCAACGCCGATGGCTCGATCGGCCCGTGGGAACCGCTGTCCAAGAGCGCGGGCAGCGTCGACGGCAAGGGCTTCCTGTCCGACCCGTACGGCAGTGACAAGCCACTGTTCACCATCACCGCGCAGAACGCCGACCAGTACAAGGACAAGCTCTCGCCGGGCCAGCTGGCCATGCTCAAGCGCTATCCGGACACCTTCAAGATCCCGGTATTCAAGACCCATCGCGGTTCCACGGTGCCGGCCGATGTGTTCGCCGCCATCAAGGAAAACGCTACCAAGACCACCCTGGTCGAAGGCGGCAACGGTCTGAACAACTTCCGCACGGCTGTACCGTTCCCGATCCCGAAAAGCGGCCTGGAGGTGATCTGGAACCACATCACCCGCTACCGGGGCGGTAGCGTCAGCCGTCTGGTGACCCAGGCAACGCCCCAGCAGAACGGCTCTTTCAACCCGGTATACTTCTCCGACCAGTTCGTCTTCCGCGAAAGAATGAAGGATTACGACCCGAACAACCCGGGCAACATCCTGTTCTACTTCAAGCAGGAAGTGACCGCGCCTGCGCGCTTGGCCGGTACCGTGCTGCTGGTGCACGAAACCCTCGACCAGGTGAAGGAACCACGCAAGGCGTGGATCTACAACGCCGGTCAGCGCCGCGTACGCCAGGCACCACAAGTGTCGTACGACGGCCCGGGTACCGCCGCCGACGGTTTGCGCACCTCCGACAACCTGGACATGTTCAACGGTGCGCCAGACCGCTATGACTGGAAGCTGGAAGGCAAGAAGGAGATGTACATCGCGTCCAACGCCTTCAAGCTCGACGACCCCAAGCTCAAGTACACCGACATCATCAAGGCCGGGCACATCAACCAGGACCTGGCCCGTTACGAGCTGCGCCGTGTATGGCACGTGGTCGCCACCCTCAAGCCGGGCCAGCGGCACATCTATGCCAAGCGTGACTTCTACATCGACGAGGACACCTGGCAGGCTGCGGTGATTGACCAGTACGACGGCCGTGGCCAACTGTGGCGCGTGTCCGAGGCACATGCCCAGCCGTACTACAACGTGGAAGTGCCGTGGTACACCCTGGAGGCCATCTATGACCTGCAGTCGGGCCGTTACCTGGCCTTGGGCATGAAGAACGAAGAGAAGCGCGCCTACGACTTCGGCTTCAGTGCCAGCAAGGCTGACTTCCAGCCAGCGGCACTGCGCCAGTCGGGTATTCGCTAAGTATCGCGCAACCTCGGAGCGCCCCGGCTTGTCCGGGGCGTTTCATTTTCCTGTACCGGCCCCTTCGCGGGTGAACCCGCTCCCACAGGTACTGCACTGGGCTTGAAACCTGCGCAATCTCTGTAGGAGCGGGTTCACCCGTGAAGAGGCCGGTACAGCAATAAAGCTGGTGAATACCCCTCCAAACCCCCGCCCCAGCCGCTGTCCATCAGTCATGTTGCTTTTTGTCGCAGTCTTTTTCAGTGTAATTGCGCCCATCATCTTCAAATGCGTAGCGTTACCCGCTAGTCTCGCAAGCATCCATACCGCCGTAGTCTTCCAATCAGAACGAGCCGGCCATGACAGATCTGTCCCGTACGCATGGATTCACCAGCCAGGCCCTGGGCCTGCTGGACGGGCGTTTCTTCCGGCCGCCCTTGCCGGACGGCCATGTGCCGCGCCTGCGCCTGTGCCAGCGGCTGCAAGCCGGTCTCGGCGGGCGGTTGTTACTGGTCAATGCCCCGGCAGGGTTCGGCAAAAGCTCCCTTGCCATCGAATTTTGCGAAGCGCTGCCCGAGCACTGGCGTAGCCTGTGGCTGGGCCTGAGCCAACGGGATGCCGACCCTGGCCGATTCCTCGAACGCCTGCTCGAAGGCCTGCAGCAGTATTGCCCGGCGCTGGGCGGCCAGGCCATGGGTCTGCTGAAAATGCGCCAGCGCCACCAGCCGTTCGCCTTCGAGGAATGGCTCGACGGCCTGCTCGACGAGCTGGCGCTGTACCTGCAAGCCGATACTCCCTTGTTGCTGGTGCTGGACGACTATCACCTGGCCCAGGGGCCGGTACTCGACCGCTGCCTGCAGTTCTTCCTCAATCACCTGCCCCCCGGCCTGGTGCTGCTGGTCACCAGCCGCCAACGCCCGGATTGGCACCTGGCGCGCCTGCGCCTGTCGCGGCACCTGGTCGAACTCAACGAACAGGACTTGCGCCTGACCGCCGAAGAATCACTGGCGGTGATCGGCCGCCAACCCAACGGGCTGCGTGGCCAGGCTCTGGACAACCTGATCCAGCGCAGCGACGGTTGGGTGGCCGGGTTGCGTTTCTGGCAGCTGGCGGCAAGCGAGTCCGCTGACGAGCAGGCCTTGCCCCAGGCCTTGCATGGCGGCGAGGGCCTGATCCGTGACTATCTGCTGGAAGAAGTCATCGACATGCTGCCCGCCGATGTACAGGCCTTCCTTTACGAAACGGCCTGCCAGGAACGTTTCTGCGCCCCGCTGTGCGATGCCGTACGCGGCCGCCACGACAGTGCCGCGATCCTGCGTTTCTTGCAGGCGCACCAGGTGTTCCTGGTGCCGCTGGACGAGCATGGCCACTGGTTCCGCTATCACCATTTGTTCTCCGACCTGTTGCGCAGCCGCCAGGCCAGCGAGCCGCTGGCCGACCTGCAGTTGCGTGCCTGCCGCTGGTTCGAAAGCCAGGGCCTGCTGGACGAAGCGGTGGAGCAGGCCCTGCGCGCCGGTTACCTCGATGTCGCCGCCGACCTGGTGCAGAGCCTGTCCGAGGAGCAACTGCTGGCCGAACAGAACGTCGGCATGTTGCTGCGCTGGAAGATGGACCTGCCCGACAGCCTGCTGATCAGCACGCCGCGGCTGATCGTGCTGTACAGCTGGGCGTTGGGCCTGGCGTGCCAGCTGGACGCGGCCGAGGAGCTGGCGGGTTATCTCAGCCGCTTCCTGCCCGCGCCTTCGGCGACCGCGCAAAAGTCCATGCTGGCCCAGTGGCTGGCGCTGAGTGGTGTTATCGCCCGTGGCCGTGGTGATCGCGAGCGCACCCTGGCCTATTGCGGTGAAGCGCTGCAGAGTTTGCCGAGCAAGCGTTATGGCCAACGCCTGGTGTGCCTGTCGACGCTGTCCAACCTGGCGATTGCCGATGGCGATTTCTGGCGGGCCCGCGGCTGGAACCGTGAGGCGCTGGAGTTGGCCCAGCGTGTTGGCAACCCATTGTTCGAGGCCCTGGCCCATTACGACCGGGCGCGGGTGCTGCATGCCCGTGGCGAGGTGTTGCGCGCGCTGGACGAAGTTCGCCAGGGGTTGCAGCGCCTGCAAGGGCTCTCGGCACAGCGGCTTTATGCCGTGCGCGCCCGCCTGACGCTTTACGAGGGCTACCTGCTGGTGTCGCGTCTGCAGCCGTCCCAGGGTCGTGCCCGTTTACGTGCTGGGCTGGGCGAGGCTCGGGCCTGCCGTGATATCAGTGTGCTCATCGGCCACTGTGTGATCGCTACGCTCGATGGCCGAGAAGGGCACTTTGCCGAGGCCTTTGCCGAACTGGCCGAGGCCGAGCGGCTGATGCACATCTGGGATGTACCGCCGGTCTACTATCTGGCGATGATCACCCTGGTCAAATGCGAGTTGTGGTTGGCCCAGGGGCGCATCGACCTGGCCGAGTCCTGGCTGCTGCGGCTGGGCCAGACTTATGGTGGCGAGCAACCGGCGGCGGCCCCGGAGTTCCACCCGTTGCTGCCGTTGCACATCGCCTTGCAGCAGGCATCCCTCGAGCGTATCCAGTCGCGTAGCGCCGATGCGGCGCAGCGGCTGGCAGGCCTGGTCGAGCGCGGCCAGGCCAGTGGCGGCATGATGCTCAGCGTCAGTGCCCTGTGCCAGTGGCTTGGCTTGTTGCTGGGCGAAGGTCGGGAAGAGCAGGCCGCCCAGTTGTTGCCACGGTTGCTGGCGGCAGCCCATGGCGGCGTGCTGCAACCGTTCCAGCCTTTGCTGGAGCAGTACCCGCAGTGGCTTCTCGAACAGCTCCATGCAGTAGCCGCCTGCCCGGTGCAGGCCGAGTTGCTCAAGCGCTTGCCGCAGATACCAAGCGCCAGCACCGGCAGCGGCGAAGCCCTGAGTAGCCGCGAGTTGGCCGTGCTCGAGCTGATTGCCCAGGGTTGTTCCAACCAGCAGATCAGCGAGCGGTTGTTCATTTCCCTGCACACGGTGAAAACCCACGCCAGCCATATCAACAGCAAGCTGGGGGTGGAGCGGCGTACCCAGGCGGTGGCGAAGGCCAAGTCCCTGGGGCTGCTGTTGTGATATTGGCCCAGCAGGGTCTTGCTCGTTAAAGTGATGGCTCGAGGCCATGGTTCGTGGCCGCGAATGCTCTACCCTAATCTTTTCCGACCAGCTGCCGATACAGCTATCGGTGGCATCGCCTCGCGCGATTTTTCAATCATTCCAAGGCAGGTCGTGTTGATGCTGCAGTACGGGCAAAAGAGCTTTCTGATCGTCGACGACTTTACCGACTTTCGCACGTCGACCCGTTCCATGCTGCGCGAACTGGGCGTGCGTGACGTGGACACCGCCGACAGCGGCGAGCAGGCGCTGCGCATGTGCGCGCAAAAGCGCTATGACGTCATACTGCAGGACTTCCACCTGGGCGACGGCAAGAAGAACGGCCAGCAGGTGCTCGAAGACCTGATCCTCGACAAGCACATCAGCCATGAGTGCATATTCATCATGGTCACTGCCGAGAGCAGCCAGGCCATTGTCCTCAGCGCCATCGAGCACGAGCCTGATGCCTATCTGACCAAGCCGTTCAACCGAGTTGGCCTGGCCCAGCGCGTCGAGAAACTGTACCAGCGCAAGACCCTGCTCAAGCCGATCCTGCAGGCCCTGGACCGAAATCGCCCGGCAGAAGTGCTGGCGGCTTGCGCCGAGCTGTGCAAGCGCGACCCACGCCTGGCCCCGCTGTGCCTGCGCTATCGGGCCGATGCCTTGCGCAACCTCAACCGCTTCGAGGAACTGGAGAAGTTCCTCAAGGCCATCCTGGCCAGCCGCCCGCAGCCGTGGGTCTACTCGGCGTTGGGCGGCCTGATGCACAAGCGTGGCCAGAATGCCCAGGCCCAGGGCGTGTACGAGCAGGCGCTCAAGGCCTTCCCGATCATGCCAGGCCTGTACGATGGCATGGCCGAGGTGCTGGTGGCCCAAGGCGAGACCAGGCGTGCGCAGAACATGCTTGAAGAAGCCGTGCGCCTGTCGCCGTTATCGGTGCGCCGGCAGTCGACGCTGGGCAAGCTGGCGTTGGAAAACGAAGACTTCGAGAGTGCTTCGAAGGCATTTCGCCACGCGGTGAATCAGGGCCAGAGCTCACGCTACAAGGACCCCGAGAACAACCTGGGCCTGGTGCAGGCGCTGATGAGCAGGAATGCCGGCTTTGGGCTGGATGCGCGCACACGGGTCGAGATCAACAGCACACTCAGCGAAGTGGCCAAGGAAAACCCCGAGGACCAAGGCCTGCAGGTGCGTGCCCGCATGATGAAGGCCGCCAGCCTGCAGCAGGCCGGCGACCCTGAAACGGCTGCAAAGCTGACCGAACAGGCGATCCAGCGCCTGGACAAGATGAACCAGTTCTTCTCGGTCGATTCGGCCCTGACCGTTGCCGCGCAGTTGCAGGCCATGGGACAGGAAGCTGCCGCCATCGGCGTGCTGAAGAACTGTGTGGAAAGTTATGGCGATGACCCAAAGGTCATGGAGAGGGTCGGCAAGCTGACGGACGACCCCAGCGTGCTCAACGCCATTACCGAAGCGGTCACCCTCAATCGCCAGGGTGTGCGCAGTTACCAGGGAGGGCAGCTCGGCGAGGCTTTGCAGCTGTTCCGCAAGGCGCTGGGTTTGCAGCCGAAGAACATCAGCATCGCCCTCAACACTGCCCAGGCGCTGCTGCGCATCGGCGGAGACAACCCTCAGCCCGCGATCATGCAGGAGTGTCGCGACGCCCTGACCAGCGTGGCCGGCATCCCCGCCAGCGACAACCGCTACGACCGTTACCGCAAACTGCACATCCGAGTGTTCGGCGCATGAATCAAGACAACCAGGGGCTGGATTTTTCCACGGTGATCGCCTCCACCGTGCACGACCTGAAGAACTCCCTGTCGGCGCTGATCCAGTCCCACAACCAGTGGATGCAGCGCTTGCCCGAGGAGCTGCGAAGTGGTGCCGAGCAAGGGGTTATGGAACATGAGTTTCGCCACCTCAACGGCATGCTTGTGCAGTTGCTGGGGTTGTACAAACTGGGCGTGAACCAGTTGCCGGTGTGCCCGGACTACCACGAACTGGACGACTTTATCGAAGCCCAGCTCGCGGCACACGAGGAGGTGCTCAAGCACAAGGACATCCTTGCCACCTGGCGCATCGACACCGACAACCCGCTGGGCTTCTTCGACCGCGAGCTGGTGGCCTCGGTGATCGCCAACGTGATCACCAACGCCACCCGCTTTGCCGCGCATGCCTTGCTGATCACCATCGAAGAGGCAGACAACCAGCTGGCCATCTGCGTCAACGATGACGGCCCGGGTTATCCACAGCGGATGCTCGAACGCCAGGAAGAATTCATCCAGGGTATCGACTCGACCAGCGGCAGTACCGGCCTTGGCCTGTATTTTGCGGCGCGGATCGCGGCACTGCATGAAAGCGGCGGGGTGCGCGGGCGGATCGAGATCTCCAATGGCGGCGCGCTTGGGGGTGGGTTGTTCAGGTTGTTTTTGCCTTGAAACTGACAAGGATTACGTTTCAAATTTTTGCAGGTGGAAAGTAGGTTCCCAAGGTGATGTAGGGCATTTCCTTCTTGAGGTTGCAGGGCTTTTGTCCATACCGGGCAAATGACAGTGTAGATACGACGTCTCTACATTTCGCTTGCAATCATTTGGAGGGTTTCTACTATGTATCTACCTTGGGAGATACTCATGCAGATCAAGATTCAACAGTGGGGTAACAGCGCCGCGATTCGCTTGCCGGCTGCAGTGCTCAAGCAGATGCGTCTCGGAGTCGGCTCTACCTTGAGCCTGGACACCGCGGGTGAGACCATGGTGCTCAAACCCGTCAGGTCGAAACCCAAATACACCCTTGAAGAGCTGATGGCTCAGTGCGATCTGGATGCACCGGAGCCAGAGGACATGGCCGACTGGAACGCGATGCCACCAGTAGGGCGTGAAGTGTGAATCGGGTGAAGTTCGCCAGGGGCGATATCGTTCGCGTCAATCTCGATCCGACTGTTGGACGGGAGCAGCAGGGTGCCGGGCGACCTGCGCTGGTGCTCACTCCAGCTGCGTTCAATGCGTCAGGCCTGGCTGTGGTAGTGCCGATCACTCAAGGTGGCGATTTTGCCAGGCATGCGGGTTTCGCCGTCACGCTCAGCGGTGCGGGTACGCAGACTCAGGGCGTGATGCTCTGCAATCAGGTGCGCACAGTCGACCTTGAAGCCCGATTTGCCAAACGCATAGAGTCGGTACCCGAGGTCGTCATCCTTGATGCACTGGCTCGCGTACAGACCCTCTTCGATTAACCGGTTCCCGTATTCCCTATGCAGAATCCATCGTCAGCGCTCATCCGCGAAACCTTCCCCGTAGGCCCCCTGCAGTGCAACTGCACCCTGATCGGCGACCCGCTGACCAAAAAGGCCATCGTCGTCGACCCCGGCGGTGACCCGGACAAGATCCTTGCCCGCCTGCAGGCCCACGGGCTGACGCTGGTGAGCATCATCCACACCCACGCGCACTTCGATCACTTCCTCGCCTCGGGCAAGCTCAAGGAGCTGACCGGCGCCACGCTGCACCTGCACAAGGACGACCAGTCGCTGTGGGACAACCTGGAAATGCAGTGCCAGATGTTCGGCGTGCCCTACACTCCGGTACCCGCGCCAGACCGCTGGCTGGGGGATGACGAGGAGCTGGCCTGTGGATGTGGCGTGGCCTTGCATACGCCAGGCCACACGCCAGGCTCGATGAGTTTCTGGTTTGCCGACGCCAAGCTGCTGATCGCCGGCGATACCCTGTTCCGCCGGGGCATTGGCCGTACCGATTTGTGGGGTGGCGACCAGCGGGCCATCGTCCGTTCCATCAGGGAGCGGCTGTACCGGCTGGACGAGGAGGCCATCGTGGTGACCGGCCACGGGCCTGATACCCGCCTGGGCGACGAAATGCGCGAGAACCCCTTTGTGCGTGCCTGATGGCACATGAAGGCACTTTCACGGAATTTTTCGGCACCGATGCAATCCAAGGCTGGCATAGATCCCTTTATGATCTGTCGCATTCATGAATTCAGTAGGAGCTTGTCCATGTTCACCATGCGTCGTCTGATTATCGTCGCAACCGCCGCTGCCCTGATGACCGGCTGTGCCGGCCAGAACCCTTATGACAGCCAAGGGCAGGCGCAGGGCTCCACCGGGATGAGCAAAACTGCCAAATACGGCGGCCTGGGCGCGCTGGCCGGTGCTATCGCCGGTGCCGCCATCGACCACAACAACCGTGGCAAGGGCGCACTGATCGGCGCTGCCGCCGTGGGTGCCGCTGCAGCCGGTTATGGCTACTACGCCGACAAGCAGGAAGCCGAATTGCGCGCGCAAATGGCCAATACCGGTGTGGAAGTGCAGCGCCAGGGTGACCAGATCAAGCTGATCATGCCGGGCAACATCACCTTCGCAACAGACTCGGCCAACATCGCGCCAAGCTTCTACTCGCCGCTGAACAACCTGGCCGGCTCGTTCAAGCAGTTCAACCAGAACACCATCGAAGTGGTCGGCTTCACCGACAGCACTGGCAGCCGCCAGCACAACATGGACCTGTCCCAGCGCCGTGCGCAGGCGGTCAGCACCTACCTGACCTCGCAGGGTGTAGATGCCTCGCGTATCACCGTACGTGGCATGGGCCCGGACCAGCCGATCGCCAGCAACGCCGACGCCAATGGCCGTGCGCAGAACCGCCGTGTGGAAGTGAACCTGAAGCCGATTCCGGGTCAGCAGTATGACCAGCAAGGTCAGGTTCAGCAGTATCCCTGATTGACCGCCGGGGCCCCTTGGCGGCCCTTCGCGGGCTTGCCCGCTCCCACAGGTTTAGCGCGAGGCTCAGGAAATGCGCGGTTCCTGTGGGAGCGGGCGTGCCCGCGAACACCGGCGAAGCCGGTGCCATGCACCGCGGTGCATGCTTCGCAGGTATCAGCCCGCCACGCTCGCCTGAATCGCCGTCAGGGCAATGGTATGCACGATATCGTCAACCTGAGCCCCGCGCGGCAAGTCGTTCACCGGCTTGCGCAACCCTTGCAGCATCGGCCCCAGGCTGACCCCGTCGGTGCTGCGTTGCACCGCCTTGTGAGTCGTGTTGCCGGTATTCAGGTCTGGGAACACGAATACCGTCGCCCGCCCGGCTACCGGGCTGCCCGGCGCCAGGTCCCGCGCAATCGCCGGGTTGGCCGCCGCGTCATACTGCAACGGCCCGTCGATTAGCAGCTCTTGCGCCGCGCCTTGTGCCAGGCGGGTCGCTTCGCGCACTTTCTCGACTTCCTCGTCGCTGGCCGAATCGCTTGAATAACTGATCATCGCCACCCGTGGCGCGATGCCGAAGGCCTGTGCCGATTCGGCACTCTGCCGGGCGATCTCGGCCAGTTCGACAGCACTCGGGTGCGGGTTCATCACGCAGTCCCCGTACACCAGCACCTGTTCGGGGAACAGCATGAAGAATACCGACGACACCAGGCTCGAGCCCGGTGCGGTCTTTATCAGTTGCAGAGCCGGGCGGATGGTGTTGGCGGTGGAGTGCACCAGGCCCGAGACCAGGCCGTCCACTTCGTCCAGGGCCAGCATCATGGTACCGATCACCACCGGGTCTTCCAGTTGCTGCTCGGCCATTGGTGCATTGAGGTTCTTGCTCTTGCGCAGCTCGACCATCGGCTCTACATAGCGCCCGCGAATTACCTCGGGGTCCAGGATTTCCAGGCCCGGCGGCAAGGTGATGCCCTGGGCGCGGGCCACGGCGTCGACATCCTCGGGCTTGGCCAGTAGCACGCAGCGGGCAATGCCGCGGGCCTGGCAGATGGCCGCTGCCTGCACCAGCAGCGGCTCGGCGCCTTCCGGCAGGACGATGCGCTTGTTGGCCTGCTGCGCCCGCTGGATCAACTGGTAGCGGAACACGGCTGGGGACAGGCGCAATTCACGCGGCGTGCCGCAACGCTGGTGCAGCCAGGCGGCGTCGAGGTGGCTGGCGACGAAGTCGGTGATGAATTCGGCGCGCTCGCGGTCGTCCACTGGTATCTCGCGGTTCAGCGAGTTGAGCTGGTTGGCGGTGTCGTACGAGCCGGTACTGACCGACAGGATCGGCAGGCCGGCCTGCAGGGCGCCACGGCACAGACCAAGGATACGCGCGTCAGGTTTGCTGTCGCTGGTCAGCAGCAGGCCGGCCAGCGGGACGCCGTTGATCGCCGCGAGGCTGACGGCGAGGATGATGTCGTCGCGGTCGCCCGGTGTCACCACCAGGGTACCCGAGGTGAGCAGTGGCACCGTGTTGGCAACGGTACGCGCGCAGATGATGATCTTGCTCATGCGCCGCTGTTCATAGTCGCCGGCGTTGAGCACCTGGGCACCTAGCAGGTCGGCCACATCGCGGGTGCGCGGGGCGTTCAGTTCAGGCTGGTAGGGGATGCAGCCCAGCAGGCGGAAGTCGTTGCCGCGCAGTAGCGGCGAGTGCTCGCGCAGGCGGGTGGAAAAGTCGGCCATGCTTTCGTCGGTGCGCACCTTGTTGAGGATTACCCCGAGCACCTTCGGATCGCGCGGGCCGCCGAACAGCTGGGCCTGCAGTTCGACCCGGCCGGACAACTCGCTGAGCACTTCGTTTTCCGGCGCCGATACCAGAATCACCTCGGCATCCAGGCTCTTGGCCAGGTGCAGGTTGACCCGCGCCGCATAGCTGGCGTGGCGCGTGGGCACCATGCCCTCGACCACCACCACGTCGTTGCCGATGCAGGCTTGCTGGTACAGGCGGATGATTTCTTCGAGCAACTCGTCCAGCTGGCCATCGCCGAGCATGCGCTCGACGTGGGCCAGGCTCAGCGGCACCGGGGGCTTGATGCCGTGGGTGCGGGCGACCAGCTCGGTGGAGCGTTCGGGGCCGGTGTCACCCGGGTGGGGCTGGGCGATCGGCTTGAAGAAGCCGACCTTCAGCCCGGCGCGCTCCAGGGTGCGCACCAGGCCCAGGCTGATGGAGGTCAGGCCGACACCGAAATCGGTCGGCGCAATGAAAAATGTCTGCATGCGTGCTTCTCGAAATAAGCGGTGCAAGAAATTAACGGCCAAGGGTAGCGCTATCGGCCCCTTGTGCGCACCAGCCGCAAGCGAAAGGCTGGCCGATGCGCTGCTCGCGCTGGGTCGGGTCGAGCACCCAGGGGCGTGCCTGCCACGGCGGCTGGTGGCGCAGGTGCTGGGTGTGGCCACAGGACAGTTCGGCCACCCAGTGGCCCTCTTCGTCCTGGTGGAAGCCGGTGATCCGACTGATGGGCCGTTGCTCGTCCGCAGTGCGTTCGCAATCGGGCGATGGCTTGGTTACACTTGTCCGCTCTACATACTTTTGCAAAAGGTCTTGCCCCATGCTGATCGCCGCCAACAAGGCTGTCTCCATCGACTATACCCTGACCAACGACGCCGGGGAGACCATCGACAGCTCCGCCGGCGGTGCACCGCTGGTTTACCTGCACGGTGCCGGCAACATCATCCCGGGCCTGGAAAAAGCCCTGGAAGGCAAGCAGGCCGGTGATGAGCTGAACGTTTCCATCGAGCCGGAAGATGCCTACGGCGAATACCTGGCCGAGCTGGTCAGCACCCTGAACCGCAGCCTTTTCGAAGGTGTCGACGAACTGGAAGTGGGCATGCAGTTCCACGCTTCGGCGCCGGATGGCCAGATGCAGATCGTCACCATTCGCGACATCGACGGCGACGACGTGACTGTCGACGGCAACCACCCGCTGGCCGGCCAGCGTCTGACCTTCCAGGTCAAGGTGGTCAACGTTCGTGATGCCAGCGACGAAGAAATCGCTCACCGGCACATCCACGGTGAAGGTGGCCATCACCACTGATTTTTCTGCGCTAAGCTCAGAAAGTCGCCAGGCGCTCGGGCAAGCCGATTTGCCTTCCTACGGGAGGTGGACGGTTTGGACGAGCGCCTTTTTAGTGGGCGTAATTCGCCTGCGCGGCAACCGGGAACCTGAGAGGGGATTCATCATGAGTGCATTTCACGACCTGAAACTGGACGCATTGAACGGCGGGGAGCTGCCCCTCGCACCGTTCAAGGGCCAAGTGGTGCTGGTGGTCAACGTTGCCTCCAAGTGTGGCCTCACGCCGCAATACAAGGCCCTGGAGAACCTCTACCAGAATTACAAGGACAAGGGCTTCAACGTGCTTGGCCTTCCGTGCAACCAGTTTGCCGGGCAGGAGCCTGGCAGCGAAAAGGAAATTCAGGAGTTCTGCAGCCTCAACTACGGGGTGAGCTTCCCGCTGGGTGCCAAGCTGGAGGTCAACGGGCCGCAGCGCCATTCGCTGTACCGACTGCTGGCGGGTGAGGGGGCGGAGTTCCCGGGCGACATTACCTGGAACTTCGAGAAGTTCCTGGTGGGCAAGGACGGGCGGGTGCTGGCGCGTTTTTCGCCGCGCACGGCGCCGGATGATCCTGCGGTGGTGCAGGCTATCGAGAAAGCCTTGGCCTGAAGTGCCTGACGCGGTCCCTCTGTAGGAGCGGCCTGGTGTCGCGATCGGGCCGCATAGCGGCCCCCGGATATCAGCATTGTCGCAACTATCGAGGGGCTGCTCTGCAGCCCGATTGCGACACAAGGCCGCTCCTACACAGATCGCGTAGCACCCAGCCTCGAAGCAGGCGAGGTCGCAGCCTGGTTCCGGGCTGCATGCAGATACCCCTCGAACTGCTCGACAATCGCCGGCCATCCCTGGTGGCTGGCATGCTTTCGCGCATTCAGGCGCACCCGCCGTAACGTCTCTTCTTCCTCCAGCAGCCAGCAGGCTGCATCGATGAACGCCACCTGATCCCCCGGCATGGCCAGCGCACCGCTATGGCCATGACGAATATGCTGCGCGGCGGCTGCCTCGTCATAGGCGACCACCGCCAACCCCGAGGCCATGGCTTCGAGTACCACATTGCCAAAGGTTTCGGTCAGGCTCGGAAACAGGAAAAGGTCACCGCTGGCATAGTGTTCGGCCAGCACCTCGCCACGCTGGACGCCGCAGAACATGGCATCCGGTACCTGCTGTTCGAGGGCGGCACGCTGCGGGCCGTCACCGACCATTATCAGGCGCAGACGTTTGTGTGGATAAGTTTTCTGCAGGGCCTCCAGGCTTGGGCGCAGCAAGCCCAGGTTCTTTTCTGCCGCCAGCCGCCCCACATGCAGCACGGCGATATCATCCGGGCCGAGCCCCCAGCTTTCCCGTAATGCGGGGTTGCGCCGGGCCGGGTTGAACAGGCAGGCATCGACCCCCCGGGCCAGTAGCTCCAGGCGTTCGAAGCCACGGCGTTCGAGCTCCAGGCGCTGGCTGAGGCTGGGTACCAGAGTGATCGCCGTGCGCCGATGGAACCAGCGCAGGTAGTTGGTGAGCAGGCGCGTCAGCAGGCCCAGCCCGTACTGGCCGGAATACTGCGGGAAGTTGGTGTGGAAGCCACTGACCACCGCAACCCCGAGGCGCCGGGCCGCGCGCAGTGCACTGAGCCCAAGCGGCCCCTCGGTGGCGATGTACAGCACATCCGGGCGCTGTCGACGCCAGCGGCGCAACAGCTTGTGCATCGATACCTCGCCCCATTGCAAGCCCGGGTAGCCAGGCAGTGGCCAGCCACGGCACAGCATCAGGTTCGGGTCGCTGTGCCGCGTTGCTTCTCCGGCCTGGCGTGGGCGCACCACTTCGATCTCATGGCCGCGTTGGCGCAACCCCTCGCTGAGGCGGCCAAGGGTATTGGCCACGCCGTTGATCTCGGGTGGGAAGGTTTCGCTGACCAGGGAAATGCGTAGGGCGGGTGTATTCATGACAAAAAGTTTCCGCCTGCTGGATTGCGCCAATGTGACTGCCGTGTGACGTAAAGATGACGCCTGCTCGCCGACGCGTATGTCCACGTGAATATTTCATTGCAGGGCACTCAAGCGGGGGCATCGGCAGCCGATGAAGATGCATTCGACTACCCGATTCGCTCCAGGAGAGCGGTGATGTTCAACAACAAGCTCAAGCAAGAAATCCGGCAGCTTCGCGAAGACCTGATGTCCATAGAACAGGTCAAGAATAGCCTCGACAGCGAGATGCTGGTACTTCAACTCGACCCTCAGGGACGGATCGAGATGGTCAATGCCAACTTCGAGAGCGAGATGCTCTACCGTGGCGAACAATTGCTTGGGCGCAACATCGAGGACATCGTCCCCGCCCATGTGAAGACGCTGGATTTCCACCAGCGCATGAAGGGCGCAATCAGCCGCGGTGAACACCTGAACGGTGCATTCCGCCTGCTGCGTGGCAATGGCCAGGAAGCCTGGCTACGGTCGATCCTGCAGCCGGTCAAGAACAGCGAGGGGCGCATCAAGTATTTCACGCTGCATTCCAGCGACCTTACCCGCACCATCGAGACCTCCCGCGAGCACGAAAGCCTGATCAAGGCCCTGATGCGCTCCACCGCGGTGATCGAGTTCGATCTCGATGGCACCATCCTCACTGCCAACGACCGGTTCCTGGGCGCTGTCGGTTACCGCCTGGAGCAGATCCGTGGCAAGCATCACCGCATCTTCTGCGAGCCGGAGGAGGCCAACTCGGCCGGCTACCAGGCGTTCTGGGACAAGCTGCGCCGTGGCGAGTACGTTGCCGACCGCTTCAAGCGTATCGATGCCCACGGCCGGGTGGTCTGGCTGGAAGCTTCATACAACCCGATTTTCGATGCCCATGACGTGCTGTACAAGGTGGTGAAGTTCGCCACCGTCATCACCGATCAGGTCAACCAGGAGCAGGCGGTGGCCGAGGCGGCGGATGTCGCCTACAACACCTCGCTGGGTACCGATGCCAGTGCCCGCAAGGCCACCGATGTGGTAACCCAGAGCGTCAGCGTGATGCGCGGGCTGGAAGCGTCGATGCAAGAGGCGGCAGAGGGTATCCAGGCACTGGATACCCAGTCGCGGGTGATCGGCTCGATCATCAAGACCATCAGCGACATTGCCGGGCAGACCAACCTGCTGGCGCTGAACGCGGCCATCGAAGCGGCCCGCGCTGGCGAACAGGGACGTGGGTTTGCCGTGGTTGCCGATGAAGTGCGCCAACTGGCCTCGCGCACCAGCACCGCCACCGAGGAAATCGCCCGCGTGGTACAGCAGAACGAGCAACTGGCCCAAGCGGCAGTGGCGATCATCGACACCAGCAAGCGCCAGGCCGAGCAGGGCCTGGCACTGGCGGACGAGACAGGGAGCGTGATCGTCGAGATTCAGGATGGTGCGAAGCGGGTGGTGGATGTGGTGGGGCAGTTTTCCAGCCAGTTGAGTCTTTGATATGGCCTGAGGTTTGTAGCGCATATGCAGTCGAGCCCCCGCCCAGATGGGGCTCGATCTCAGGCACGACAAAGATCCCCAACCTTGTCCATGGTGCCGGCTGAACAGCTCAACTTCGCTGAACCTGCCGTAAAAGAAGTCGCATTTTCCTACAACTGGCTAAGAAACCTCCGATCCGAATCCATGATGGGATTTCCCCCTGCACACGCTGTCAGGGAGACACCTCATGTACCTGGATTACCTCGTGCCCTCCTGGCACGAGATCGAGTCACGTGTCATCGCCATGGTGGGCTACCAAAGCGGTGGCCAGTTCCGCACCAGCCTCAATGAAGAAGTCGCCTCGCTAGGCCTCAACCTGCGCCGGATCGAAGCCGTCCGCACAGCCTTCTACCACGCCGAATGGCAGGCGGCGCACATGCTGCGCCAGCGCTTCGCCGACCTCGACATCAACAGCATCGTCGACGAACTGCTGATGGTCGTGCGGCAGATGGCGATGATCGTCGCCGGCAGCACCATTACCGGTGGCCTGCTTGGCGCGGGGGTTGGCACATTCGCCGGCGGCGCCGGAACCATTCCGTTCGCCGGCGCGGGCGCGGCTGTGGGCCTCAAGGTCAGTGGCTGGATCCTCGGCGCGCTGGGGCTGGCCTCCATCGCCGAGTTCTTCATCGAGGGCTTGCCGCGTATCGGCGAGTACTACGTCGACGGCATTCGCTTCGCCTGGGAAGGCACCTGCGGCAATGAAGGCACGGGCCCGTTCTGCCGGGACGACCCCTATGCGATATCCCGGGCCACGCATCAGATTGCCCAAGGCCATGTGGAAGTCGTGCTGCTGTTGTTGGGGGCGATCGTGTCGTACCTCACCCGCGGCCGCGGCGATGCCCGGGTGCTGGCCCAGGAAATGGCGGCCAGCCGCAAAGGTGCGCGGCTGGGGCAATGGATGCTCAAGCATGAAGAGGGCTTGAAGAAACGGCCAGACCTGCAGGTGCCGGAGCGACGCAAGGGGGCGGTGGGTGAGCCGCAACCGATGCAGCCTGATCGGCCGGCTGAGAAAGACAAGGAGCCCTCGACAGGGAAGCCCGGTAGCATGCCGTTGCATACCGTGGCGTGCTTCAAGGCAGACAAATTGCCAGTATCCAAGCATGGCGAGTTTGAACGGCAGTTGAAGGGACAGCAGGATGGGCTAAACCGGCTTACGGTTGAAGAGTTTCTCGAAAATATCGCTAATCCGGCCAAGCGAGATCCGCGCATTGCAAAAATAGCGAGAAAGGAACTTTATGATAAGTTGCAGGAGAGGATTCAGAGGGATCTGATGAAAACTATGAGTGCCATTGAAGCTAGAAAGCTCTCGGTGAAGCAAGCAAAGGAAACCATGTCATCTCTCGCAGCTTTGCATAATCCTGACTTGATCGCCGGTGGACGGGATACTATTTCTGACTTTGGCGACAGGCAAGTTAACTCGAGCATAGGCACGCAATGGAAAAGCAGAGTTTATGGTTTGAAAGCTGCTGCCGAGAAAGCTTCAAGATCGGGTGTGGGGTCAGGCCTGTTAAACGTAAAACTGCATAAATGCTAGTCGCTTGAGGGTTTCGCCGTGGATGAGATTTTTTCCCTGTTTGTAGAGCAAGTTGGTGAGCCGTTTTTTCGACAGGAGGTTCCTCCCTCAAGTCTGGATCGATACAGAGGGATCTTGCCGAGCAAATTGTTAGAGTATTGGAGTGAGCACGGTTGGTGCGGATATGGTGACGGGATATTTTGGACTGTCAATCCCCAGGAATATGAAGAGGTAACTGCCTCGCTTATCGAAGGCACAATATTGGAGAGGCGGGATAGATACCACCTGATCGCTCGCGGTGCATTTGGTGACCTGTATCTCTTTGGAGAGCAAACGGGTTTCTCAGTAAAGATTTTGGCTCATATTTCACGATATAGGGGAAGTGAATATGAGTTGACGGCGGCGGATATGGACAGTGAAGTGCAAGGTTTCTTCCTTGGGAAAGAGAAGGCGTCTGTTGACTTTGATGGAATGTTCGAGCCAGCAAAGAAAAAACTGGGCATGCTAAAGCATGATGAAATGTATGGGTTCGTTCCAGCCCTGGCGTTCGGCGGCTCAAGCGACCTTGCTAACCTTGAGAAGGTTAAGGCAGTGGAGCATCTAATACTGCTTTCTCAGATTGCCACCCTCGAGCCCTACAGTTTCTCCGACTTTTGAAAATGCAGCCCGCAAAAAGGGGCTGCCCTGCAGCCCCTCGCCCCTTCAGTTCCGCTCCCGCACCCAGAACAACGTAGCCCCGGCCACCGCCGCCGGCATCATCAGCACGTTCACCACCGGCACCATCAACGCCAGATAGGTGATGCCGCCAAAGCCCAGCGATTGCCAGCGCTTCTGCCGCAGCCAGGCGAGCATGTCCTGCCAGCTCATCTTGTTGTTGTCCGCCGGGTAGTCGATGTACTGGATAGCCATCATCCATACCCCGAAGATCAGCCAAAGCGGCGCCGCCACCACGTTGACCACCGGGATCAGCGACAGGATGAACAGGCCGATGGCCCGCGGCAGGAAGTAGCCCAGCTTGCGCATTTCACGGCCGAAGGTACGTGGCACCATGGCCACCAGCTCGCCCCAGCTGAACGCGGGGAAATTGTCCTCGCCACGCACCACAACCTCGACCTTTTCCGCCAGAAAGCCATTGAACGGCGCGGCGATGATGTTGGCCACCAGGGTGAAGGTGAAGAACACCATCAGCACCACCAGGGCGACGAACAGCGGCCAGAGGATGTAGGTGAGAAAGCTCAGCCAGCTCGGCAAGCTTGGCATCAGGGCGTCCACCCACAGGCTGAACTGGTGGCCGGCGAAGTAGATCAGGCCGCCAAACAGCAGCAGGTTGACCGCCAGCGGCAGCAGCACGAACAACCGCAGATTGGGGCTCAGCACCAGTTTCAGGCCTTCGCGCAGGTACTGGGGGCCAGAGAGTACAGGGGCTTGCATCGAGAGACTCCGCAGAGAAGGAAAACGCGCTGACCTTACCGAGTTTGCCGCGCCGACGAAAGGCGGGCAGCGGGCGGGAAACGGGCTGTAACAAAAGCAGCAGGGCTTGGCTATCGATCAAATCGCTGAATAGACGATGGCTATGAGGTGGATTGTCGAAGGATATTTCCTTAATCTTTGCGACCTCGCTACAGTGCGCTCACTTTCCGCTTTATGGGCCTGCGCGTTGTAGCCTTCCCCAAGTGCTGCGTGGGTCCTTTTTAATTTCCAGGCAGGCGCAGCCGGTACACCGATGCCGGCCCTGCGGCCCGCTCGACAGGAGTTCGACATGTCTGAAGTACGTCATTCGCGCGTCATCATTCTCGGTTCCGGCCCTGCCGGTTACAGCGCTGCGGTATATGCCGCCCGTGCCAACCTCAAGCCGCTGCTGATCACCGGCATGCAGGCCGGTGGCCAGCTGACCACCACCACCGAAGTCGACAACTGGCCGGGCGACCCCCACGGCCTGACCGGCCCTGCGCTGATGCAGCGCATGCAGGAACACGCCGAGCGTTTCGAAACCGAAATCGTCTTCGACCACATCAACGCCGTCGACCTGGCCAACAAACCCTTCACCCTGCAGGGTGACAGCGGCAAGTACACCTGTGACGCGTTGATCATCGCCACTGGCGCCAGCGCCCGCTACCTGGGCCTGCCGTCGGAAGAAACCTTCATGGGCAAGGGTGTTTCGGCCTGTGCCACCTGCGACGGCTTCTTCTACCGCAACAAGCCGGTCGCCGTGGTGGGTGGCGGCAACACTGCCGTGGAAGAGGCGCTGTACCTGGCCAACATCGCCAGCAAGGTGACTCTGGTACACCGTCGCGATACCTTCCGCGCCGAGAAGATCCTGGTCGACAAGCTGCATGCCCGTGTGGCCGAAGGGAAGATCGAGCTCAAACTCAACGCCACCCTGGACGAAGTGCTGGGTGACAACATGGGCGTGACTGGTGCGCGCCTGAAGAACAACGATGGCAGCAGCGACGAAATCAAGGTCGACGGCGTGTTCATCGCCATTGGCCACACCCCGAACACCTCGCTGTTCGAAGGCCAGCTGACCCTCAAGGACGGCTACCTGGTGGTCAACGGCGGCCGTGAGGGCAATGCCACCGCCACCAACATCGAGGGCGTGTTCGCCGCCGGTGACGTGGCCGACCACGTTTATCGCCAGGCCATTACCTCGGCCGGTGCCGGCTGCATGGCGGCGTTGGATGTCGAGCGTTACCTGGATGGGCTGGCCAACGCTTCGTTCTGATCCGAGAGCGCCACCAATGAAAAAACCGGCCCTGAGGCCGGTTTTTTCATGCCTGCAATCAGCTTACAGGCTCAACCGCATCGACAGGTCCACTGCCTTCACATCCTTGGTCATGGCACCAATCGAGATGTAGTCCACCCCAGTCTCGGCAATCACCCGCAAGGTCGTCTCGTTGACCCCGCCACTGGCTTCCAGCTTGGCCTTGCCCGCAGTAATGCGCACTGCTTCGCGCATCTCTTCCAGAGTCAGCTCGTCGAGCATGATGATGTCGGTACCAGCGGCCAGTGCCTGGCGCAGCTCATCCAGGCTTTCCACTTCGATTTCCACCGGCTTGCCCGGCGCAATGCGGTGCGCCGCCGCCACGGCCGCGGCCACGCCGCCGCTGGCTGCGATGTGGTTTTCCTTGATCAGGAAGGCGTCGTACAGGCCGATGCGGTGGTTGTCGCAACCGCCGCAGGTCACTGCATACTTCTGCGCCAGGCGCAGGCCCGGCAGGGTCTTGCGGGTGTCCAGCAGGCGTACCTGGGTGCCTTCCACCAGGTCGGCAAGGAAGCGCGCACGAGTGGCGACACCCGACAGCATCTGCAGGAAGTTCAATGCACTGCGCTCACCACTGAGCAGCGAACGCGCGGGGCCCTCCAGATGGAACAGCGGCTGGTTGGCCGTGGCGCGCTCGCCATCGGCCACCTGCCAGTGCACGGCCACGCGTGGGTCGAGTTGGCGGAACACGGCATCGACCCAGGCGGTGCCGGCGATCACGCAGTCTTCGCGGGTAATGATGGTCGCCTTGGCCAGGCGCTCGGCCGGGATCAACTGCGCGGTGATATCGCCACTGCCGATGTCCTCCAACAGCGCACGGCGCACATTGGCTTCGATTTCAGCGGTCAGGTCGGCAAGGCGTAGGTTCGGCATGGTCGGCTCCACAAGCTAGATGCCGGCGATTATAGGGCAGGGGGCCGGTGTGTACAGTCGCCTCGGCGATGACCTTTGGTCGGCCGGTGTGAGCAGGCGGGGTAAATCAGGGTCATTAGCCAGCTAGTGAAACGGCGCTGGCAGCTGTGTGGATTTTTACCGATAATGGTGACTAGTATTTGGCGTCATGACTTTGACGATCTTCAGCCCCTTCGGGCGAGACACCCTGCAAGGAGTACAGGATGCAAAAAGAAGGCAAGGTGGTGCCCTTGGCGGCAGCCATCGATCGAGGCGGGCGTACGCCTCTGCCTTGCCTTCCGGTATTGCTCCTGCAGGTGCGCGACAAGGCCGCCTTGCAGTTGCGTCAGGGCCTGCAGGGCTTGTTCGACAATGCTGACGACACCCTCTTCGAGATGGCCGACAAGGCCTTCGACCGCAGTGACCAGAACCTGTACTTCGAGGCCATGCGTGACCTGCGCCTGAAGCGCAAGAGCATCGAGCGCGGTTTTCTCGACACGTTCTATGATGCCTTTGCCCGTATCGGCCAGGTTGACCTGCTGGCGCACATGGTCGAGCCGGGCAACCTGCGCAGCAAGGCCCACGTGGAACGGGCTGGCGCGATAGAAGGCATGGTCGCGCGCGTGCTGTCACGCGACGGTATTGCCCTGCAGCAACTGGGCCTGCGCTTGCAGGTACTGCTCGACCGCCCCCTGCACGAGCAGCACAACCCGCTGGGGCCCGCAGCGCTGTGCGGCTACTTCCTCTACGCTGGCCGCAACCTGGGGGTTGGCCTGCGGGTCAAGCTGGTCCTGCTCAAACTGTTCGAGCGCTATGTGTTGCGCGATGCCGACGTGATCTATGGCGAAGCCAACCAGTTGCTGGCCGCCGCCGGTGTATTGCCTGAATTGCCGTCGGCACCACGTCGGCGTGCCGAAGATCGGCGCATGAGCGCAGGTCGTGGGCCGGCGAACCTGGGTCACGAGGTGGGCTCGGACGCGGCAGGGCAGGCTTTCTTTGCCTCGTTGCAAACACTGCTGGCCCCGGTGCGTGGAAAGTTCGCGCCTCGTTTGCAGGCGGTGGCCGCCGCCCAGCCAATCAGCACCGCCGACCTGCTGCGCCTGCTTTCGCATTTGCAGCACTATGTGCCCGCTACCCACGAGGCCGACGATTTCGAACTTGGCCAACAGCTTGAACAATTGCTGTTGCGGGTCAGCGTGCGCAGCGGCACACGCCGGCGTATCGATGTTGCCGACGAGGACATGATCAACCTGGTTGGCCTGCTGTTCGTCTTCATCCAGAACGACGACAACTTGCCGGCCAGCCTGCGTGCGCTGATCGGGCGTTTGCACATTCCGCTGCTTAAAGTGGCCCTGTTGGACAAGGGGCTGCTCAGTCGTGCCAGCCACCCGGCCCGCCGGCTGCTCAACGAGATCGCTGGCGCGGCAATCGGCTGGGAATGCGGCGGCGACGGTATGCGTGACAGCCTGCACCTGCGGGTGGAGCGTATCGTCCAGCGCCTTCTCAATGATTTTGCCGAAGATACCAGCCTGTTCGCCGAACTGCTCGAAGACTTCCTCGCTTTCAACCAGGACGAGCGGCGGCGCAACGAGCTGCTCGAACAACGCACCCGCGACGCCGAAGAAGGGCGTGCCCGAACACTGCAGGCCAGGCAGCAGGTGCAGCATGCTCTCAACCAACGGCTGCGCGGTAGGTTATTGCCGCAGGTGGTGGTACAGATGCTGGTGCAAGCCTGGAGCCAGGTACTGCTGCTGGCCTGGCTCAAGCAAGGTGAAGCATCCCAGGCCTGGCGGGATGCCTTGCAGACGATGGACACGCTGCTGGCCAGCATCACTCCGCCGCATGAGCCGCATGCCTTGCTGCAGCAGGTACCGGGCCTGCTCAAGGCACTGCGCGATGGCCTGGCCAGCGTGGCCCTGGACTCGGCAGCGACCCGCGAATTCTTCCTGCAACTGGAACAGCTGCACCTGCGTGCGTGCGCGGGTACCGCGATGCAGCCCGGCACTGAGGGCCAGCCCTTGAGCGAAGTGCTGGTGGCCGAGGACATCGTCCTGGCGATTGCCGAGGAACCCGCTTGTGCTCCGTCGCAGTTTGCCGACGGGCAGGCTGTGGCGCTGCGCCACGTGCAGCGCCTGCGTATCGGTACCTGGGTAGAAGTGCTGGACGAGGACGAACCGCTGCGCTGCAAACTGGTGGCGCGCGTCGACAGTAGCGACCGGCTGGTGTTCGCCAACCGCACCGGTATGAAAGTACGCGAATGGAACGGGGCCAGCCTGGCCCGGGCACTGCATCGAGGTGAGGTGCGGGTGCTGGATGACGGGCTTTTGTTCGAGCGGGCGCTTGAGGCGGTGCTCGACGGGCTGCGGCGGTAGGCACAACTGTCTTGCGCATTATCTGCAAGCTGGCACGATCTCTGTGGGAGCGGGCGTGCCCGCGAAACAAGCGCCGCGGTGGATGGCACCGGCTGCGCCGGTGTTCGCGGGCACGCCCGCTCCCACAGCATTACAATGATTCACATGCAAACGCCGTTGGCCGCAGGGCATACTGTTGACCTGTTCACGGCGCTCTCAGGATCTGCCCCATGCAATTGGACCGTGCCACTGGCTGGTTCCACGGAATCGGAATCACCCATTGCCCCTCGCCGAACTTCAATGCTCGCCCCGAAGGCGAATCGATTTCCCTGCTGGTTATTCACAACATCAGCCTGCCGCCGGCCTGCTTCGGTACCGGCAAGGTCCAGCAATTCTTCCAGAACCGCCTGGACCCCAATGAGCACTCGTACTTCGCCAGCATCAACCACCTGACCGTGTCGGCGCACCTGTTCGTCGAGCGTGACGGTGCGGTGACCCAGTTCGTGTCGTTGCTCGACCGTGCCTGGCACGCCGGGGTGTCGTGCTTCGACGGGCGTGAAGGCTGTAACGATTTCTCCATCGGCATCGAACTGGAAGGCACCGACGACCTGGCTTATACCGATGCCCAGTACACGGTGCTGGAGCAACTTACCCGGCACATCCGCGGTGCCTGGCCGGCCATCGGGCTGGACCGCATCCAGGGCCATAGCGACATTGCCCCGCAGCGCAAGACCGACCCCGGCCCGGCCTTCGACTGGCCGCGCTACCGAGAGGCGCTGCAGCAAAACGAGGACAAGGCATGAGTTTTCTGGTGTTGTTGCTGGCGCTTTGGGTCGAGAAGTTCTCGGCCCTGCGCCATCAGGTGCAGCGAGATGGGTTCTTCCTCGGCGAACTGGTGCGCCTGGAGCGCAGCGGCAAGGTGCACCCATGGTGGACGCTGGCCATTCTGGTGTTGGCACCGGTAGCGCTGCTGGTTTTGCTGCTGCATGTTCTGGACCCGGTGGCGTATGGCTTGCTGGCGTTGCCGGTGCACCTGCTGGTGCTGATCTACAGCCTGGGCCGCGGCGATGCCAAGGCATCGATGGGGCCGTTCCGTGATGCCTGGCGGCGCGGTGACGACCAGGCCGCGCTGCACGTGGCCGAGCGCGACCTGGGGCTGGCGGCCGACGAGCCGCAAAGCCTGTTGGTGCAGGTGCAGGGCAACCTGCTGTGGCAGGTGTACCAAGGCTTTTTCGCGGTGATCCTCTGGTACTTCGTGCTGGGCCCGGGTGCAGCCCTGGCCTATCGCTTGCTGGCTCTGTGTGGCGAACACAGCAAGCAACCGACGTTGAAGGCCCGTGCCGAGCAGCTCAGGCATATCATGGACTGGCTGCCGGTGCGGGTGCTGGCCTTGAGTTTCGCCCTGGTCGGCAATTTTCTCGCGGTTACCCGGGTGATGCTGCACGAGGTGCTCAACTGGCACATCAGCGCCGCCCACCTGGTTGCCAGGGTCGGGCGCATTGCCGATGACATTCCCGAAGAAGAAGACAGCCAGCGCGGGCTGGGACGGCTGGACAGCCTGTGGGAGCTGCTGCTGCGCTGTGCGGTGCTGTGGTATGCCGGGTTTGCGCTGTGGACGGTGCTTGTCTGAACTGACACGCTGGCTTCTTCGCGGGCTTGCCCGCTTGTATGGTTAGACTTGAAGGGGTGGTGGGACTAAATGCCCGATTCTG
>NZ_JALLKV010000053.1:0-40435 GCF_023093815.1 Pseudomonas sp. PNPG3 | reverse complement strand
AAGTCGGATTGGCTAGGCATGCGGATCCCCTTTGCTACTGCTGCAAAATGCCGTTAAGCGACTCCAGCACCTCGGCGGTGATCAAGGCTGTAGTAGCAGTAGGCGCAGACCATGGCGATGGCGGAGATCACCAACGGGCTCCACCAGGGCCATTCCCGACGCCGCATACGGTGGGGGCGATGGACCACGTTGGTATAGGGATCGCCCGGGAATTCCGGCGTGGGGCCGCGCAGTTCACGAATGACCTTGTGCATCCGCGAAATCAGGGCGTTGATGATTTCATCGCACTTCGGGTCCAGGGCGTACTTGCCCTTCAGGCCCAGGCAAAAGCAGAAGTACAGGAACTCCAGCACATCCTGGAACTCCTCCGGAGACTGCATCAACCGCTCCAGCAACACGAAGATCTTCTCGCCACCCTGGGTTTCGCCATGGAAGATGCTGAGCAGCGGTTCGTGACTCCAGCACGAATTGTTCCCCCAGGGCCGACTCATCACGGCCTCGTCCAGGTAAAGGCACAAGGCATAGGAATAGGCTTCGAGGTGCACAGAGGAATAACCGTGCTGCTGTATTTCCTCGCGGATTGTGCTGACCTGAATCTGCAGGGTCTTGTGCACCTGTTCGATGTTGGGCAGGTCATCCAGCGTACGCAGGCGTATGACCAGGCCGAACAGCGGGTTGGCCGCGTCGAGCATCAGGTTGGCGAAGCCGCCGCGTAGCTGGAAGTCCGGGTCGGCTGAGTAGCCAGGAAGATCCATGGCTTGCCCGGATTCGGTGCTGGAGCGAGGTAGCGGGTTCCCTTGGATATCCTCCAGCAGGACCGGCTTTTTCTTCCTGTGTAGTGTTTTCACAGTGACATCGGGCTCATCGGACATCCTTAATCCTCGTTTGTCGGCGCGCCATCGCTGCATGGTGGCATGGAGTATCCACGCGGCTAGTCGCAGGCATTTGGCTGAAGCCCGAACGTAAACCAGGAATCAATCTATCGGGAATCCCGAAACGTCCGATGCGATCGTAGGAAGATTCTTCTTTTGTGCATTTCAGAATCTGAAGATGCAGCTCAAAGCGTCCTTAGTGTGAAAAATACCCTTGGCTGGATGCATAGGCTTAGGAGCATCTTTTATGGCAGGCAAGCACGGCATGAAACCGGTTTCAAAACATTTCTGAACGCGCTAGATTATCCGGCTGTTTTCTTGATGGCCTATCAAGACCACCCCCCATATTGAAAATCAGATGGCGCTTTTCAAGGCCGCACACAGCCGATGAGGATTCGCAATGCCTGAGCATGCCCCCGACAATCCGCGCAGGGACTTTCTGCGCAAGACCTTGACCTTGATCCCTGTGGTCACAGTGGCCAGCACGGGGCTTGGCGTGGGTGCCAGTCAGCTGCTTGCGGCCCCGCAACACGAGCCCAAAGTGCCGGCCACGCCGCCTGTGGGCAACTACCAGCCGACTTTCTTCACTGCCGAGGAGTGGGCCTTCGTGCAGGCTGCCGTCTCGCGCATCATCCCGGCCGACGAACTTGGCCCTGGCGCACTTGAAGCCGGCGCTGCCGAATTCATCGACCGGCAGATGAACACCCCCTACGCAACTGGCGCGCAGTGGTACATGCAAGGCCCTTTCAAGGCCGACGCCGCGCCCGAACTGGGGTACCAGCTGCAACTCAGCCCGCAACAGATCTACCGCCTGGGCATCGCCGCCGTGGATGGCTGGTGCAAGGCCAATTCCGGGCAAGTTTTTGCTGCGCAAGATAGCGCTACCCGAGACCGCATTCTCAGCAAGATCGAGGCTGGAGAGCTGGTTTTCGACGCCGTGCCAGCCAAGGTGTTCTTCAGCCTGCTGGTGCAGAACACCCGTGAAGGGTTCTTCTGCGACCCGATCCATGGCGGCAACAAAGGCATGGTCGGCTGGACCCAGATCGGCTTCCCCGGCGCCCGTGCCGATTTCATGGATTGGGTCGAGCGCAACGAGCCTTACCCGTTCCCCGCTGTTTCGATCCGTGGCGAGAGGGCCTGAGGCATGACGACCGTGATGAAGAAAGTGGACGCGGTGATCGTGGGCTTCGGCTGGGCCGGCGCGATCATGGCCAAGGAACTGACCGAGGCGGGGCTGCAAGTGCTGGCCCTGGAGCGGGGGCCGATGCAGGACACCTACCCGGAAGGCAGCTACCCGCAGGTGATCGACGAGCTGACCTACAGCGTGCGCAAGAAGCTGTTCGTCGATGTGTCCAAAGAGACCGTCACCATCCGCCACGGCATGAACGACGTGGCGCTGCCCAATCGCCAGCTCGGTGCCTTCCTGCCGGGCAAAGGTGTAGGTGGCGCAGGCCTGCACTGGTCGGGCGTGCACTTCCGGGTAGACCCGATGGAGCTGCGCATGCGCAGCCACTACGAAGAACGCTACGGGCGCAAGTTCATCCCCGAAGACATGACTATCCAGGACTTCGGGGTCAGCTACGAAGAACTGGAACCGCACTTCGACTTCGCCGAGAAGGTGTTCGGTACCTCTGGCCAGGCCTGGACCGTCAACGGCCAGGTCGTTGGCGAAGGGAAGGGCGGCAACCCCTATGCGCCAGACCGTTCCAGCCCGTTCCCGCTGCCTTCGCAGAAAAACGTGGTGTCGGCCAGGCTGTTCGAAAAGGCGGCGGCCAGCCTGGGCTACAAGCCCTACAACCTGCCCTCGGCCAACACCTCCGGCTCGTACACCAACCCGTACGGGGCGCAGATGGGGCCATGCAACTTCTGCGGTTTCTGCAGCGGCTACGTGTGCTACATGTACTCCAAGGCCTCGCCCAACGTGAACATCCTGCCGGCGCTGCGTCAGGTGCCGAACTTCGAATTGCGGCCCAACGCTCATGTGCTGCGGGTGAACCTGGACGACAGCAAGCGCAAGGCCACCGGCGTCACCTACATCGACGCCCAGGGGCGGGAAGTGGAGCAGCCGGCGGACCTGGTGATCCTGGCGGCGTTCCAGTTCAACAACGTACGCCTGATGCTGCTGTCCGGCATCGGCAAACCGTACGACCCCATCAGGAACGAAGGCGTGGTCGGGCGTAACTTCGCCTACCAGAACATGGGCACGGTCAAGGCGTTCTTCGACAAGGACACCTACACCAACAACTTCATCGGCGCCGGTGGCAACGGCATCGCCATCGATGACTTCAACGCCGACAACTTCGACCATGGCCCGCACGGCTTCGTCGGTGGCTCGCCGATGTGGGTGAACCAGGCCGGCACACGGCCGATTGCCGGCGGCGCCACCCCGCCTGGCACACCGGCCTGGGGCAGCGCCTGGAAGAAGGCCACCGCCGATTACTACACCCACCAGGTGTCGATGGACGCGCATGGTGCCCATCAGTCCTACCGTGGCAACTACCTGGACCTCGACCCGACCTACCGCGACGCCTATGGCCAGCCGCTGCTGCGCATGACCTTCGACTGGCAGGAAAACGACATCAGGATGAACCAGTTCATGGTCGACAAGCTGAGCAAGATCGCCCAGGCGATGAACCCCAAGACCATTGCCGTGCTGGGCAAGAAGGTCAAGGACCACTTCAACACCGCCAGCTACCAGACCACCCACCTGAACGGTGGCGCGATCATGGGCACCGACCCGAAGACCAGTGCGTTGAACCGCTATCTGCAAAGCTGGGACGTGCACAACGTGTTCGTTCCGGGGGCTTCGGCGTTCCCCCAAGGGCTGGGCTACAACCCGACCGGGCTGGTGGCTGCGCTGACCTACTGGTCGGCCCGCGCCATCCGCGAGCAGTACCTGAAAAACCCTGGCCCGCTGGTTCAGGCTTGAGGAGCGATGCGCATGAAGACAATGTTGATCGCAACCCTGCTGGGTGCCAGCGCGGCTGCTCAGGCTGCGCCGAATGACGATGCGCAGGTGCGCCAGGGCGAGTACCTGGCCCGCGCCGGCGACTGCGTCGCCTGCCATACCGCCAAGGGCGGCAAGCCGTTCGCCGGTGGGCTGCCGATGGAAACACCGATCGGCACGGTGTACTCCACCAACATCACCCCGGCGGCCAGTGGTATCGGCCAGTACAGCTTCGAAGACTTCGACCAGGCGGTGCGCAAGGGCATCGGCAAGGATGGCAGCACCCTGTATCCCGCCATGCCATACCCGTCCTATGCGCGCGTCAGCGAGCAGGACATGCAGGCGCTGTATGCCTACTTCATGAAGGGCGTGGAACCGGTCGAGCAGACGAACAAGGCCACCGATATCCCTTGGCCGCTGAGCATGCGCTGGCCGCTGGCGGTCTGGCGCGGGTTGTTCGCGCCAGAGGCCAAGCCCTGGCAGGCATCGGCGGCAGCCGACCCGGTGGTCAACCGCGGTGCCTACCTGGTCGAGGGCCTGGGGCACTGTGGCGCGTGCCATACGCCGCGGGCACTGACCATGCAGGAAAAGGCACTGAGCCCACAGGAGGGCGAGCAGTTCCTGGCTGGCAGTGCACCGCTGGAAGGCTGGATTGCCAAGAACCTGCGTGGCGACCACAAGGACGGCCTGGGTAGCTGGAGCGAAGAGCAGCTGGTGCAGTTTCTCAAGACTGGCCGTAGCGACCGCAGCGCCGTGTTCGGTGGCATGAGCGACGTGGTCGAGCACAGCATGCAACACATGAGCGACGCCGACCTGACCGCTATCGCCCGCTACCTGAAGACGTTGCCGCCAAGCAACCCTGACGACCAGCCGCACGTGTACGACAAACAGGTGGCGGATGCGCTATGGAAGGGTGACGACAGCAAGCCCGGGGCGGCGGTGTACATCGACAATTGCGCGGCCTGCCACCGTACCGATGGCCAGGGCTATACCCGCGTGTTCCCGGCCCTGGCCGGCAACCCGGTGGTGCAGACGGCGGATGCCACATCGCTGATCCACGTAGTATTGGCGGGGGGCACGGTGCCGGCGACGCACGCGGCACCGTCGAACTTCACCATGCCGGCGTTCGGCTGGCGCCTGAGTGACCAGGAGGTTGCCGAGGTGGTGAACTTCATTCGCACCAGTTGGGGTAACCAGGGCAGTGCCGTCACTGCCAGTGACGTGAAATCCCTCCGTTAACTGCATCCCTCTGTCTGCACCCCCAATCCACTGTAGGAGCGGGTTTACCCGCGAATGCGTCGGCACATTCAAAATCGCATTCGCGGGTGAACCCGCTCCCACAGGGTTTTGCATTTACTTTTCTTTATTTATCAGTTAGTTAAATAGAATTCTTATTGCATTTACTACGCATGGATATCGCACTCCCGACCAACGGCATGTTGACGAACGCGTGCGATTTTGCTGTATTGAAACCGGTTTCATCGCTATCACAACAATCATAAGGACAGCCCATGACCGACGCGCCTGCCCATGCCCGCGAACGGGTCACCATCAGCGAAGTAGCGCGTGTCGCTGGCGTTTCCAAGGCCACCGTCTCCCGTTACATCGGCGGTGACCGCCAGTTGCTCGCCGAAGCCACCGCCAAGCGCCTGGAAGAGGTCATCGAGCGCCTCGGTTACCGCCCCAACCAGATGGCCCGTGGCCTGAAGCGCGGCCAGACGCGCCTGATCGGCATGCTGGTGGCCGATATCCTCAACCCCTATTCAGTGGCCGTGATGCATGGCGTGGAAACAGCCTGCCGCCAGCATGGCTACAGCCTGGTGGTGTGCAACACCAACCGCGACGACGAGCAGGAGCGTCACCATCTGGTGGCCCTGCAGTCCTACAACGTCGAAGGGCTGATCGTGAACACGCTTGGCCATCACCCCGGCGAATTGCTCAACCTGCAGCGCGACATCCCCATGGTGCTGGTCGACCGCCAGTTGCCCGAACTGAATGTCGACCTGGTGGGCCTGGACAATGCCGATGCGGTCGAGCAGGCCCTCGACCACCTGCAAGCTCAAGGCTACCGCGACATCCTGGCGGTAACCGAACCCCTCGATGGCACCAGCTCGCGCCTGGAGCGAGTACAGGCGTTCGGATCCTCGGTCAGCCGTCGGCCCGGCATGCGCCAACAGGTGCTGGAGACCGGCACCGGGCTTGATGAGCAGTTGGCTGCGTTCCTCGCCGGCAACGGCCATGGCCCGCAGGCCATCTTTACCTTCAACGGTGTCGCCACCCTGGCCGTGACCCGGGCCCTGCACGAAGCAGGGCGCAATCTGTTCGTGGACGTCGGGCTGATCGCCCTCGACGACCTCGACTGGTACCCCTTGGTCGGCAGCGGCATCACTGCACTGGCCCAGCCCACCGAGCGAATCGGCGTGGCGGCATTCGAGAGCCTGCTTGGCCGCCTACGCGGCGACAGCGGGGCAGCCCGGCGCATCGACTTCAAGGCCGAGCTGATCATCCGAGGTTCAACCCAGCCACAGTAATCACAGGCAGGCACCTGCGCGCCTGCTGTCATCAAAAAATGAAACCGGTTTCATAAGGACAAAAACAATGCACTCGAACCCCGTTTCCATCAGCCTCTCCAGCTACGGTGCCGACTTTGTCCGGCAACGTGGCCAGGAGCAGTTCCTTGACCTGCTGGCTGCCGCCGGCGTTACCCGCGTGGAGCTGCGCGAAGAACTGTTCACTTGTGCGCCGGACACTGCAGCGCTGGCTGCAGCCATTGCCGCGCTGCGCCTGGAGTGCCTGTATTCCACGCCCCTGGAACTGTGGACAGCACAAGGCGTGCCTGACCCGCAATTGGCGCAGAAGCTTGAAACTGCCCGCGCCCTTGGCGCGGTCGCGCTCAAGGTTTCCCTGGGCCACTACCATGCGGGCTGTGACGTCGCGGCCTTGGCGACGCTGTTGCCGGCGCATGGGCCATTGCTGCTGGTGGAGAACGACCAGACCGCGCAAGGTGGACGGATCGAACCCCTGCAGCAGTTTTTCCAGCGCGCCGACGAGCTTGGGCTGACCCTGGGCATGACCTTCGACATCGGTAACTGGCAGTGGCAGGGCGAGCCTGCCCGGCATGCCGCACGCCAGCTGGGCCGCTGGGTGCGCTATGTGCACTGCAAGGCCGTGCAGTGCCGGGCCGATGGGCGCCTGGTTGCCGTACCGCCAGAGGCATCGGACCTGCAGGAGTGGGCCGAGCTGATGGCCGAGTTCACCCCTGGCGTGGTACGCGCTGTCGAGTACCCGCTGGTGAGCGACGATCTGCTGGCGCTGACCCGTGCCCAGGTGCGCGACCTGGCGGCGCTGGGGCAGGGCGTATCGAGTGAGGAGCTGAGCCATGCATGAGCATGACGTGTTGTGTTTCGGCGAGACCATGGCCATGTTCGTCGCCGAGCAGGCCGGCGACCTGGCCAGTGTCGGCCAGTTCGGCAAGCGCATTGCCGGCGCCGACAGCAACGTGGCCATCGGCCTGGCGCGGCTGGGCTTCAAGGTCCGCTGGCTGAGCCGGGTGGGCGACGATTCGCTGGGCCGTTTCGTGCTCGACAGCCTGCGCCGCGAAGGGCTGGACTGCTCCGGCGTCGAGGTGGATGCCAGCTACCCCACCGGCTTCCAGCTCAAGGCCCGCTGCGATGACGGCAGCGACCCGGCGGTGGAGTACTTCCGCCGTGGTTCGGCAGCCAGCCGGCTGTCACCGGCGCTGCTGCGCCCGGGTTCTCTGCAGGCCCGCCACTTGCACGCCACCGGCATCCCGCCGGCGCTGTCGGACGGCTGCCGGGCGCTGTCGCATGCGTTGATGGACGCCATGCGTGCCGCCGGGCGCAGCATCTCGTTCGACCCCAACCTGCGCCCCTCGCTGTGGCCTGACCAGAGCAGCATGGTGCGCGAAGTCAATGCCCTGGCGGCCAAGGCCGACTGGGTTCTGCCAGGCCTGGAAGAGGGCCGCCTGCTGACCGGGCAGCACACCCCGGCAGACATCGCCGCTTTCTACCTCGACCAAGGGGTGGAACTGGTGGTGATCAAGCTGGGCGACGCCGGTGCCTACTTCCGCAGCGCCAAGGGCGAAGGCCAAGTGGCGCCAGTGCCGGTCAGCCAGGTGGTAGACACTGTTGGCGCCGGCGATGCCTTTGCCGTCGGCGTGCTCAGTGCGCTGCTGGAGGGCCACCCGGTAGCCGAGGCAGTGGCGCGTGGCAACTGGTGCGGCAGCCGCGCCGTGCAGTCGCGTGGCGACATGGAAGGGCTGCCGCTGCGCCATGAGCTGCAAGCCCACGACTTGCGCAGAAGCGCCTGAACACTTGACCCGAAACACCTGTTGCAACAAAAACAACAAGCTCAGGAGAAACGAACCATGCAAAGCCAAAGCCTGGCACCTCGCCGCTGGTGGTACATCATCCCGATCGTGTTCTTCACCTATAGCCTGGCGTACCTGGACCGCGCCAACTACGGGTTCGCCGCCGCTTCCGGCATGGCTGAAGACCTGCATATCACCCCCGCACTGTCTTCGCTGCTGGGGGCACTGTTCTTCCTTGGTTACTTCTTCTTCCAGGTGCCCGGTGCCATCTATGCCGAAAAGCGCAGTGTGAAGAAGCTGATCTTTGTCTGCCTGATACTCTGGGGCGGCCTTGCCACGCTCACCGGTGTGGTCAGCAACGTCTACATGCTGATCGCCATCCGCTTCCTGCTCGGGGTGGTGGAGGCGGCGGTGATGCCGGCCATGCTGGTGTACCTGTGCCACTGGTTCACCCGCGCCGAGCGTTCGCGCGCCAATACCTTCCTGATCCTCGGCAACCCGGTGACCATCCTGTGGATGTCGGTGGTGTCGGGCTACCTGGTCAAGCATTACGACTGGCGCTGGATGTTCATCATCGAAGGCCTGCCCGCCGTCATCTGGGCGTTCTTCTGGTGGCGCCTGGTGGATGACCGCCCGGCCCAGGTGAACTGGCTGAGCGTGCAGGAAAAGGCCGCCCTTGAGCAGGCGCTGGCTGCCGAGCAGCAAGGTATCAAGCCGGTGAAGAACTACCGCGAGGCGTTCCGCTCGCCGCAGGTGATCATCCTTTCGCTGCAGTACTTCTGCTGGAGCATCGGTGTGTATGGCTTCGTGCTGTGGTTGCCGTCGATCCTCAAGCAGGCGGCCAACCTCGACATCGTGCAGGCCGGCTGGTTGTCGTCGGTACCTTACCTGGCGGCGGTGCTGGGCATGGTCGGTGTGTCGTGGGCGTCCGACCGCCTGCAGAAGCGCAAGCGTTTCGTCTGGCCGCCACTGCTGATCGCCGCCGTCGCGTTCTATGGCTCCTACGCCCTGGGCAGCGAGCACTTCTGGCTGTCGTACGCGTTGCTGGTGGTCGCCGGCGCCTGCATGTACGCACCCTATGGCCCGTTCTTCGCGATCGTGCCCGAGATCCTGCCGGCCAACGTCGCCGGTGGTGCCATGGCACTGATCAACAGCATGGGCGCGCTGGGCTCGTTCGGTGGCTCGTGGCTGGTGGGTTACCTCAATGGCGTCACCGGCGGGCCTGGTGCCTCCTACCTGTTCATGTGCGGTGCGCTGCTGGCCGCAGTGGCGCTTACCGCCGCACTCAATACTTCCCAGACATCCGGCCGGGCCAAGCGCGGCAACTCGCGTCTGGCCATGAACCATTAGGAACCTGTGCAATGAAGAAGCGAATCGTCCTGTACAAACGCCTGTCCGACGACTTGATGGCACGCCTGCAAGAGCGCGTCGAGGTGACCTGGGTGGATACCTCCCAGCCCGATGGCCTGGCCCGTCTGCGCGATGCCTTGCCGGGGGCGCACGGGCTGCTGGGGGCCAGCCTGCGCCTGGATGCCAGCCTGCTCGACCTGGCGCCACAGCTTGAAGTGGTGTCCAGCGTTTCGGTCGGTGTCGACAACTACGACATCGCCGAACTCAGCCGGCGTGGCGTGATGTTGACCAACACTCCCGACGTGCTGACCGAAACCACCGCCGACACGGGCTTCGCCTTGATCCTGGCCACCGCCAGGCGGGTGGTGGAGCTGGCGAACTGGGTGCGAGACGGGAGCTGGCAGGCCAACCTCGGCCCGGCGCATTTCGGCAGTGATGTGCACGGTAAGACGCTGGGCATCGTCGGCATGGGCCGCATCGGCGAGGCCCTGGCCCGGCGCGCCGCGGCCGGCTTTGGCATGCGTGTGCTGTATCACAGTCAGCGTGCAAAGCCAGAGGTGGAGGCGCGCCATGCTGCGCGTCAATGCAGCCTGGACGAGCTGTTGCAGCAGGCGGATTTCGTTTGCCTGACCGTGCCGCTGAGTGCCAGCACCGAAGGCCTGATCGGCGCGCGGGAGCTGGCGCTGATGAAGCCCCAGGCAATTCTGGTGAACATTTCCCGCGGGCGCGTGGTGGATGAGCCAGCGCTTATCGAAGCGTTGCGTGCCCGGCGCATACGCGGCGCCGGCCTGGATGTGTTCGTGCAGGAGCCGTTGCCGGCGCAGTCGCCGTTGTTGCAGCTGGACAACGTGGTGGCGACCCCGCATATCGGCTCGGCGACCGAGGAAACCCGCCAGGCCATGGCGCGCTGTGCGGTGGACAACCTGCTCAGTGCCCTGGCTGGTGAGCGCCCGGCCAACCTGGTGAATGGCTAAGTTCGCGGGCGCGCCCGCTCCCACAGGTATGGCGCATTCCTTCAGCGGGTGGGCATCCTGTGGGAGCGGCCTTGTGTCGCGAAAGGGCTGCAGGGCAGCCCCCGGAGTCAATGCGATTCTGAACGCTGCGCCTGCGCTGGCGCAGCACTCTCCACCGGCTCCAGCGGTGGGTGCTCCTGCGCCGCGTGCATCAGGTCTTCGGTCACCCGCAGCTCGGCACCGGTCGGCGAGAAGGTGGTCGAAGCGGTGAACGGAGCCGGGTGTTCTGCCGCCGGGCGCTTGCCTCGGCGCCACATGAAGAAGCACACCATGGCCAGGTTGACCACGGCAAAGGCCCAGAACAACCCGGCCTCGCCAAACTCGGTCATCATCGGCGAAATCGCCACCGGCGCCATGGCCGAACCCAGCGAGTTGATCAGCAGCAGGCCTTGGATCATCGGCACCAGTGCATCCGATGGCGCGCGGTCGGCCGCATGGCTGACCGCCACCGGGTAAAGGGTGAACACGCCACCGCCCAGCAAGAACAGCATGGCCGGAAGCAGGATCGAGTCAGACGGCAGGAACACCGTGACCAGCGACAGCAGCACGCACAGCCCGGCCAGGGCGATCAGCACATCCTGGCGGTCCTTGCGGTCAGACCAGCGCCCGACCGGGTATTGCAGCAGCATGGCACCCAGAATTACCCAGGCCATCATGTTGCCGACCTCGCCCACATCCAGGCCGATGCGCTGCAGGTACAGCGGCAGCAGGGCATAGATGCCGGCAATGGCCACACCCGAACCGAAGCAGCCGACCAGGCCCGACGGCGCAACGCCCAGCAACTGGCGCGGCTTGAGCGGTTCGACCTGGTCCAGCAGTGGCGACACCCGCGGCAGGATCACGATGGGCAGTACCGACAGGGCGGCGAGCACGCCGGCCAGCATGAACGGTGCGGTGTCACCCATCTGGGTGATTTCGCCAAGGCCGGCCTGGGCGATGACCCCGGCGCCGTAGAAGGCGATCATGTACAGCGCCAGCAAGCGGCCGCGGATCTTGGCGTCACCGGCCAGCAGCAGCCAGCTTTCGATCACCAGGAACACGCCCACTGCCGCCCAGCCGTTGATCAGGCGCAGCACCGACCACCAGGTGACGTCGTAGAACAGGCCTTGCAGCAGGATGGTCACGGCGATCAGCGAGGCAAAGCTGGTGTAGGCGCGGATATGGCCGATGCGCAGGATCAGCCGGTCGTTGAAGATGGCACCCAGGGTCAGGCCGATGAAGTAGGTCGAGGAGACCACACCGATGGTGGTGGCTGATTCGCCGGCAGCGCCCAGGCGCAGGGTGGTGAGGGAAGACATGAAGCCGTTGCCCAGGGCAATGATGAACAGCCCGAGCAGGGGCGCCAGCGCCATGGCCAGCAAACGCGGAGACATAGGTACCTCTAGTTGGATGAGCGGAATGAGCGCCTTTTCGGACGCGCACACCGGCTCGACCCGAACGGGGCCGAGTGGCTGCACGGATGTGCCTGGGCTGGATGCGACGTTGCCGGTTGCCACCGTTCAAGGCGACGGGCGAAAAGGAAGCGCGATTCTACGGGCTTGCGCGGTTTTGCCCAAGGGGCTTGGGTGTGCGACGAGACGCCGCAGTCTGTGGGCGACACGAATGCGTCTTGGGCGGACATCCCGGGGCCGCAAAGCAGCCCCGGCAATACCGAAGACTGCGGCATAATGCGGGGCCTACCCCCAAGGAAGGCCCCCATGTTCGCTTCGCTGTTCGCCGTCCTGGCCCCGGTTTTCATCGTCGCCGGCATCGGCTATGCCTGGGCCCGCAAGGGCCTGGACTACCCCACCGAATTCATCGCCCGGGTGGTGATGACCGTCGGCACCCCGTCGCTGGTGCTGTCCACGCTCAGCCGCACCGAGCTGGACCCGAACGCTTTCACCAGCATGGCCATGGCCTGCCTGCTGTGCACCTTGGGCATGGCCCTGGCCGGCTTGCTGGTGTGCCGCGCTTCGGGCATGCACTGGCGTGTGCTGTTGCCGGCGTTCATGTTCCCCAACACCGGCAACATGGGCCTGCCGATCAGCCTTTATGCCTTTGGCGAACACGGGCTGGCCCTGGCCGTGGCGTTCTTCCTGACACTGTCGATCGTCCAGTTCACCCTCGGCATGGCCATTTCCGGTACTGCGGCTTCGTTCAAGGCACTGCTGCGCAACCCTATCGTGATCAGCCTGTCCGGCGCCATGCCGATCATCTTTCTCGATTTCGAGTTGCCGCGCTGGCTGGCCAATACCGCGGACCTGCTGGGCGGCATGACCATCCCGCTGATGTTGCTGACACTGGGCGTGTCGCTGGCCAGCATTCGCCTGCACCATGTGGGCAGCGGCATGCTGCTGGGCGGCTTGCGCATTGGCCTGGGGGCTGCCGTAGGCTGGGCGGTAGGTGCGGCGCTGGGCATGGGCAACCTGGAGCGTGCGGTGCTGGTGGTGCAGTCGGCGATGCCGGTGGCGGTGTTCAATTACCTGATGGCGGTGCGCGCCAACCGCGAGCCGGAGCAGGTGGCGAACCTGGTGATGTGTTCCACGGTGTTGTCGTTTGCCTGGTTGCCGGTGGTGCTGGCCTGGTGGATGTAAGTCTGTACCGGCCCTTTCGCGGGTAAACCCGCTCCCACAGGTACTGCGCAGGTCTAAAGGCCTGTGATGGACCTGTGGGAGCGGGTTTCCCCGCGAAGAGGCCGGCACGGCAGACGGCTATTTCTCCTGCAACCGCCACCCCTGGCTGGTCAGCACCATCGCCCGGGTTTCCTTGAGCGGTGCGTCATTGCTGGCCACCGCCTTGCCCAGTTCGGCAATGCTGGCCTTGACCCCGTCATCCCGGGCCCAAGCCGGTAACCCGGTGATCTTGTAGGCATAGGTCACATTCGACATCTTCTGCCCGGTCACCTCGCTCGGCTCACTGAACTGCTCGATCGCGGTGACCTGAGCCTTGCCGAAGCACAGCCCGTTATTTGCCTTGTAATACTTGCGGCCTTCGTCGGTGAGGTCATAGGCGTAGTAGATGTCCGTGCGTGCCGCTTGCCACAGGCGGGCGGGCACCTCGGTGCGCGAGATCTCCTTTTCGCTGACCACACCTACCTGGGCCAGGGCATGCAACGCCTTGTTGGTGCCATGGACGTCGAAGTCCTGGGTTCTGGTGGGGAATGAACTGATGACGAAACAGTGTGGGTACTGGGTATCGAGGTAGGCCTGGGCGGCCTTCTGGAAACTGGCCTCGCTGGTTTCCTCGCTGTTCGAGCAACCGGCCAGGGTTGCCAACAGCGCCAGCGGCACGATCTTCCTGTACATGGTGACACTTCCTTGGGTGACAAAGGCAAACGGGTCGTGCGCGATTAGAACCTACGGGCTAGAGCGGCGCAATCATGGCAAGACGGCATCTCTGTTCACCACAGATCTTGCAAGCTGTGTAAGTACCTGTAGGAGCGGGTTTACCCGCGAAGAGGCCGGTGCAGGCGCTACAAGGCCTTGGCCAGAAACGCCGCAGTGCGGCTTTCAGCACACCCGGCCACCACCTGTGGCGTGCCGCTGACCACCACCTGGCCCCCGGCATCCCCGGCCCCAGGGCCGATGTCGATCACCCAGTCGCTCTGCGCGACCACCCGCATGTCATGCTCGACAACCACCACGCTGTGCCCGCCATCGACCAGGCGGTTGAGCTGCACCAGCAGCCGGTCGATGTCTTGCGGATGCAAGCCGTTGGTAGGTTCGTCCAGTACATACAGCGTCGCCCCGCGGGCCATGCGCTGCAGCTCGGTGGCCAGCTTGATGCGCTGCGCCTCGCCGCCGGACAGTTCGGTGGCCGGCTGCCCCAGGCGCAAATAGCCCAGGCCGATGTCCTGCAGCACCTGCAGGCAGCGGCGCGCCGCTGGCTGCTCGGCGAACACTTGCAGGGCCTGGTCGACGGTCAATTGCAGCACCTGCGCGATGTTCATGCCTTGCCAGCTCACCGCCAGGGTTTCCGGGTTGTAGCGAGCGCCATGGCAGGTCGGGCAGGGCGCATAGACGCTGGGCATGAACAGCAACTCGACACTGACGAAGCCTTCGCCCTCGCAGTTCTCGCAGCGCCCCTTGGCAACGTTGAAGGAGAAACGCCCGGCATCGAAGCCTTGTGCCTTGGCCTGTTCGGTGGCAGCGAACAGCTTGCGTACATGGTCGAACAGGCCGGTGTAGGTGGCCAGGTTGGAACGAGGCGTGCGGCCGATCGGTTTCTGGTCGACCTGCACCAGGCGCTTGATGCTGCCAAGGCCGGCGCTGACAAACCCGCCGCTGGCCTGTTCGGGTTCATCTTCCAGGCTCTGCTCCTCAGGCTCGCTGCGCAGGTCTGCATGGCCCAGGTGCGCCCCCACCAGCTCGAGCAGAGCCTGGCTGATCAGGCTCGACTTGCCCGAGCCGGAAATACCGGTGACGGCGGTAAAGCAACCCAGCGGGAATGCGGCACTGAGGTCGTGCAGATTGTTGCGGCTGATGCCTTCGAGCTTCAGCCAGTCGCGGGCCTGGCGTGGTGTGCGCGTGGCCTGGGCCAATGTACTGAACAGGTAGGCCCGGGTGCATGACTCCTCGACCCGGGCCAGGCCGGCGGGCGGCCCGCTGTAGAGAATGGTGCCGCCATGCTCGCCAGCGGCAGGCCCTACATCCACCAGCCAGTCGGCGCGACGCATGGTATCCAGGTCGTGCTCCACCACATACACCGAATTGCCTGCCTGCTTCAGGCGCTGCAGCGCTTCGAACAGGGCTTCGCTGTCGGCCGGGTGCAAGCCGGCCGACGGCTCGTCCAGCACGTAGATCACGCCGAACAATTGCGAGTTCAGCTGGGTGGCCAGGCGCAGGCGTTGCAGCTCCCCAGAGGACAGGGTAGGGGTGCTGCGCTCCAGGGCCAGGTAGCCCAGGCCCAGGTCGAGCAGGGGACCGATGCGTTCGAGCAGTTCGTTGGCGATGCGTTGCGCGGCGAGGCGTTTTTCCAGGGTCAGGTTGCCGTCGTGCTGCTCCAGATAGCCTGGCGCAGCAACCTGACGGAACACCTCGGCCAGCGCCTGTAACGACAACCGCGACAGCTCGCCTATGTCGCAGCCGGCGAAGGTTACGTCCAGCGCCTCACGTTTGAGGCGCTTGCCCTGGCACTGCGGGCATGGGCTGGGGCGCATGTACTGCGACACACGCTTGCGCATCTGCGCGCTCTGCGAGTGCATGAAGGTGTGCAGCACGTAGCGCCGGGCACCGCTGAAGGTGCCCTGGTAACTCGGCTCGAGCTTGCGCTTGAGCGCAGCGCGGGTCTGCGCCGGGGTCAGGCCGGCATACACCGGCACCGTGGGTGTTTCTTCGGTGTAGAGAATCCAGTCGCGTTGCTGCTGGGGCAGGTCGCGCCAGGGGGTATCGACGTCATAGCCCAGGGTCACCAGAATGTCCCGCAGGTTCTGCCCCTGCCAGGCCATCGGCCAGGCCGCTACGGCCCGTTCGCGGATGGTCAGCGACGGGTCGGGGACCATGGTCGCTTCACTCACTTCATAGACCCGCCCCAGCCCATGGCACTCCGGGCAGGCACCTTGCGGGGTGTTGGGCGAGAAGTCCTCGGCATGCAACATCGGTTGCCCGGCCGGGTAGCTGCCGGCGCGGGAGTAGAGCATGCGGATCGAACTGGACAGGGTAGTCACGCTGCCCACCGAGGAACGTGCACTCGGCGTGCCGCGTTGCTGCTGCAGGGCCACGGCCGGCGGCAGGCCTTCGATGGCGTCGACGTCCGGCACGCCGACCTGATCGATCAGGCGCCGGGCATAGGGCGCCACCGATTCGAAGTAGCGGCGCTGGGCTTCGGCGTAGAGGGTGGAGAAGGCCAGCGAGGACTTGCCCGAGCCGGACACCCCCGTGAATACCACCAGCGCGTCGCGAGGGATATCCACATCGATGTTCTTCAGGTTGTGCTCGCGGGCGCCACGAACGCGAATGAAGCCGGTGGGGGCGGGTGAACGTGGCGGCATCTGAGCGGTCCTTGGCGGTTGAGAGCACTCACGTTAGCAGTATTTGTGGTGCCTGTACCGGCCTCTTCGCGGGTAAACCCGCTCCCACAGGGACCGCGTACAACCTGGGCGGAGCGGGTTTACCCGTGAACAGGCCGGTGTAGCCGATACAGCATCAGGATCTTGGCTCGCGGGTGCCCAGCACGTCGCGAATGTTGTCCACCACGTTGCTGTCCTTGATCACATCGCTCAGCCAGCCTTCCAGCGGCATGTTGCCCCACTTGATGGCGCGTTCGATCAGGTAAGGCACCGGGCTTTGCGGTTCGCTCTGCTTGAAGAACTGGGCGATACCCGCAAGCATGGTGAAGGCTTCGTCGCGGGTCAGTGGCGTCGTGCGCATCGGCGCAGGCGTGGTGGCCTGGACGGGTGTGTTCATCGGTTCACCTGCTTCGCTGGTGGGGGCAACAGTGGCTTCGGGCTCTGCCGCTGCCGCAGTGGCGGGGTGCAGTTCGACGCCGCGGTCCTTGAGCAGTTTTTCAGCCAGCTGGCTGGCGCGCGACAGCATGTCGGCAAGGCTGGCAAAGCTGGGCGCCTCATGGCCGAACAGGCGGTCGGCACTGGCTTGCAGGGCTTTGCAGGCCTCCAGGCTGGCGGCGATCTGCAGGGCCTTGGTGCGCAGGTGTTCGGTGTCGCTGAGCGCCACCGAGCGCTGGAAGATTTCGGCGTTGATCTTGCCTTCGTTCAGCGCGGTCTGCATTGCCTTGGGGTTCTGCAAGGCAAGGTTTTCTACGTAGCGTGATTCGTCATAGCGCAACACGCCAAAATTCTGCCCTTGGGTAATGGGCAAGCCACCGGCAATGTCGGTGAGCGTGGTCTTCAGCCAGGACAGCCGCGCAGCGCGTTCGTCCAGGCCATCTTCGAGTGTTGGGTACAGCGTGTCCCAGAATGCTTCCAGTACCTGTTCGGTCAGCCGAAGGCCAAAGGTGATGCCTTCGAAATGTTCACGCTGGGCCAACCCTTCGCTGAGCCAGGCTACCAGCATCAGGTCCTTGCTTTGCTGCGCCAGCCCTTGGGCCGACAGGTTGACCACCTGCTCCCAGTCGGCGGTCTTCAGGTCGGTTTGCCAGTCGCCCTGGGTCAGGTAGTCAGGGTCTGCCCGGCGTGCCTCCTTGATCTGGTCGAACAAGGCAGAGAAGCTCAAGTCTTCGCCACTGCCACCCTCGATGGGTGCGGTCAGCGTTGCCAGCGAAAGGTCATTGAGGATTTCAGGCATAAAACACTCTGGTCATGGCAGATGAACAGCGTGCCAGGTCACCTGGCACGCTGTGGGATGTGGGCCGCCGTAGCGGCCCCCGGGTACGCAGGTTATCAGGCAAACACTTTGTTCGCGGTGCGGTCCCAGCCGCCGACGATGTTGCCGCCAGCCTGGCCGTCGGTGCGGTTCTGCTGGGTGTAGGTGGTCTTGATGCGGGCGAAGTTGAAGCTGATTTCTTCGACCGGCAGGTCGCTCACAGCCTTGTCTTCACCGTTCTGGTTGCCACCGGCGATGAAGCGCACCGAGGACACCACGACTTCTTCCATGTCGATGGTCAGGTAGGTGACCTTGTCACCACCGGCGCGGTTCACGTTCAGCTTCAGCTTGGCGATGTGCTTGCCGGTGCAGCAGTGTTCGAACAGCTTGGCCGAAGCCTTGTCGACCGCCTTGCGGATCTTGAAGTCGCTCAGGGCAACACGCTCGGACGACGCACCGCCCGAGGAGCTGGCGGTAGCCGAGGTGGCCTGGGTGGCGCCGTACTCGTAGCCCAGCACTTCGATCCAGTCCTTGTGCTTTGCATCCAGTACTTCGCCCGGGATGCCGTCGATTTGGATATACGCGTCAAATGCCATTGTGAAACTCTCCATTAACAACATTTAAAGGGTTGCTCATGCGCCCCTTGGTTTTGACCTCGCCGAACCTGTCGGCAGAGGTAGCTTTCCGCCACCCGGGCCTCCTCCTGTGAGGCCCGGGTAGCCGGTTCTTGCAGCGGGCTTCAGTTGAGCCCGCGTACTTCGATTTCCACCCGGCGGTTGGGCTCCAGGCACTTGATCAGTTGCGCTCGCGGTTGCTGCAGGTCGCAGTTGACCAGCGGCTTGCGGCTGCCTTCGCCCTGGGCGACCACCAGTTCGGCAGGTACGCCCTTGCCGACCAGGTAGGTGCGAATGGTCTGCGCCCGCTGTTTCGAAACCTGCAGGTTGCCTTGGCTGTCGCCGAGCTGGTCGGCGTGGCCGGAAATGATGATCTTGCCGATGTCGGGCGTGTTCAGCAGTTTGCTGGCGATCGCGCTCAGCTGGCGCTGGCCCTCGCTCTTCAGGCTCTGGAAGTCGGCCCGGCCGAAAGCGAACAGGGTGTCGGACTCCAGCGTGATGGTCTCGATCGAACGCAGCGACTGGGCGCGCAGGCTGTCGATGTAATTGCGCGAACTGGACATCAGGAAGGCGTTGTCGAGGATACGCGGCACATCCGGCTCACGAATCTGGTCGCTGTAGAAGGTGATCTGGCGGCTGGCGTACAGATAGTTCTGGTTGCCGCCAGCCTCGCTGGCGGCCGCGGCCATGCTCTTGCCGGTATGGCGAGCGATGGCCGGGTACCAGTAGTCGGGCAGGTGCGCCTTGAGAAACGCCGGGTCGGCGTTTTCGCGTCGGGCCGGCGAGAGCATCACGTAGGTATCCAGCGCCGCCTTGCCGAAGTCGGCGATCGACTGCGCGCGGTTGTCATGTGGCAGCGCCTCGGCCTCGACGCTGTCCACGCCGCTCACAGGCTGCAGTTCGCGGGTGTTGCGCTGGTACACCTTGATCGTGGTCAGCAGGTACAGGGTGCGGGTCAGGTTGTCTGCCGTGGGCTTGAGCATCACGTTCTGCAGCGTGGCGAAGTAACGGCTGCGCAGCAGCGGCTCGACCTCATGGCCCTGGTACAGGCCCAGGCGCATGCCCAGCGGCACGCCCTGTTCGCGGTGCTGCCGATAGTAGTGCTCGGCCCAGAAGCGCAAGCGATCAAGGCTATGCCAGGCGGCGTACTGGCCGCGGGCAGCCTGGTCGTCGGCCTTGGCCTGGGCCAGTTCGCCGGCGATGTTGGCCAGGATGGCGCGGTTGTTCAGGTACGACCAGCCCCACAGGCTGCACAGCACCAGGGCTGCCAGGCCGGTGGCGGCAACCCAGCCCGCCTTGCGCCGGCGCTCCCGCGTGTTGCTGGTGTACAGCGCCACCAGGTGCTGGTCGGGGATGATCACCTTGCGGAACAGGCTGTTGATGAACAGCGGCGCCGGCTGGCTGACGGCAGTGGCGGTGCCTTCAGCATGTTCGAGGGCGAAGCGTTCGGCCACATGCTGGCCGTGGCTGCCCCACAGGGCTTCGTCTGCCTGCAGTGCGGCAGTGAAATAGAAACCGCGCAGCATTTCGGCGTTCTGGTACGGGTTGGCGCGCAGCAGGCTGTCGACGAATTGTTGCAGGCGCGGCTTGAGTGCGGCCAGCTCCAGCGGGAAGCGATAGGCCGCATTGTTCTGCCGGGTTACCTGAATATCTTGCTGCACCAGTTGCTGGTTCGCCACCTGCTGCCAGTAACCGGTCAGCTCGTCCATCGCCTTGCCGAAACGCTGGCCCCAGTCGGCCTGTTCGTAACCCTTGTGCGAGAAGGTCTTGCCCATCACCTCGCCACGCGCGGCGTCGTCAAGCTGGCGATAGAACGGGGTGAAGCCGGGAATCAGGTCGCACTTGGTGAACACCAGGTAGATCGGCAGGCGCACTTCCAGCAGCGCGCAGCTTTCCTGGATCCGTTCACGCAGGCGCTTGGCCACGCGGTCCTGGTCCTCGGCCGAGCCATGCAGGATGTCGGCGATGCTGACGCTGACGATCAAGCCGTTGAGAGGGCGGCGTTGGCGATGCTGGCGCAACAGCTGCAGGAAGCCGCGCCACTTGCCGGCTTCTTCGGGGCTGTTCATGTAGCGCCCGGCGGTATCCAGCAGCACGGCTTCGGAGCTGAAGAACCAGTCGCAGTTGCGCGTGCCGCCAAGCCCCGCAACCCGTGCGCCTTCGCGTTCGGCATAGGGGAAGTTCAGGCCCGACTGCAGGATCATCGTGCTCTTGCCGGCGGCCGGCTGACCGATCACCAGGTACCAGGGCAGGGCGTACAGCGCGTCCTTGGCCGAGGTGCCGCGAGGTGTGTTGCTGCGCAGGCGCTCGATGCTCTGCAGCAGGCGTTCGCGCAGCAGGCTTACTTCTTCGCGGTCGGCGGGGGTGGCGTTGAGTACCGCCTGGTCGGCATCGTCGCGCAGTAACCCTTCGAGGTTGTGGTGCTGGCCGGCGCCGCGATAAAGCAGCAGTACATAGCCTGCCGACAGCAGCAGAAACACGCCGATACCGGCCAGCAGGCTATGCAGCGAGGCGAAGCCCAGGGCGCAGCCGATGGCCCAGACCAGGAAGATCGCCAGGAAGAACGCCACTCCCAGCAGGTAGGGTTGGTAGCGCAGGCAGTAGTACTTGATCTTGTTCATACAGGCGTCGCATCCAGCGCATCGACGAATTGGCCGATGACATGTTCAAGAGATCGGTCGTAATCGTGCAGCCGTGGCGCTACCGTCAGCAGGTCGAGCGGCTCCAGATGCTGACCTGCTTCGGCGCAACCACTGAGCAGGCGGTAGGCACAGTTGGCGTGGCGCGACGGCAGGCAGTACAGCCGTGGCTTCATGAAATCGTCGGCCAGCAGGCTCACCGCCGGCACGCCGGGCTGCCGGCTCATGCGGGTCAGCCAGGTCAGCCAGAGGTCGGCGGTAGGGTTTTTCAGGCCGCGTTCGGCCGGCAAGGGCAGCTCGATGCCACCGGCGAAATCGTTGTGCAGCACGGCTCGGCTTGCCTGCAGCAGCGCAAGCGCCTTGTCACTTTTGAAGTCCGGCCAGGAGCGCAGCAGGGCGCGGGCGACATCGGCCAAGCTGAAATCCTTGAGGAATTTGGCGTGCACCTGGCGGAACAGGTCGAGGTCCTGGGCCTGCAGCGGCCGCAGGGCCTTGATGCGTTCGAACAGGCTGGCGCAGTCAGCGCCCTGCACCGCCTGGTGCAGCATCGGCTTGATCTGCGCGCTGAACAGCTCGCCGAGGGTGAACGGGTTCACCAGCATCGTGGCTCCCTCGCCCTTGAGCAACTGGAAGATGAAGAACGGGTAGCGTCGCTGGCTGGCATCCCGCGAGCTGAGCAGGCCACCCAGCAGCCAGTTGCCGTTGCTCGCGCGGTAATTGAAGAAGCACATCGGCAGTGCGTCGAACAATGCCTGCCAGTCTTCGCGGTGGCGCATGGCCGCCAGCGCAGACTGCAGCCAGGCGTCGAACTCGCAGACTTCTTCCGCCGCGCCATGCAGGCTGACGAAGTCTGCGCTCGACGGCAGCTTGCCGAAGCAACCGATCATTGGGCGCCCCTGTCGTTGAGGGCGCTCAGCGCCTTGACATCACCCAGGTCGGTCAGTTTCACCCCACCGAAGTTACGCACTACAAGGCTCACGCGGCCGCTGGCGGTGTTCCAGCTGAAGCGTTGCTGAATGCCGTCCAGGTCCTCGACCCGGGCGCTTTCGTTCATGCGCAGCAGGCCCCAGCGCCCGGGGAAGTCGAACACGGTGACCCGCGCGCCACTGAGGGTGACCACATCCAGGCGGGCACCCGGAGCGTTGCTGGTGCCCGGCCAGGCGAAGCGGTTCCAGCTACTGCGGCCGTTGCGGTAGTGCTGTTCCTGGCCATCGAGGGTGAACACGATGTCGGTGAAGTTGGCAGAAGGTTCCAGCATGATTTCGAAGCCGTTGTCACGGTCCGACAGGCTGGCGATCACCTGGCCCACGGAGCTGGCCTTGTCGATGCTGTTGAGCATGCCTGGGTTGACCAGCGCCGGTGCCTTGCCGTCGCCCACACCCAGGCCTTCACCCCCGGCCAGGTTGCCGATTTCGTTGCGCTTGAAGGCCGGCAGCAGGCCGCTGTCGGGGTCGACGAAGCGCTGCAGGTCCTTTACCGACGCCTCGTTGCGGCTGCTGCCGGCAATCGGGTAGCGGTGCGCCATGACCTGTTCCCAAGGCTTGGCGATCTGCTGCGCCCAGGCCTTGGCGATCTGCTGGCCGGCCGGGTCGCGCAGGGTCGCCCAGGCATACTGGATAGGCAGGCTGAACAGCCCCTGCAGCGAGCGCGACAGGCCGTCCTGGCTGGTGTCGACGCTGCTTTCCACATAGTTGCGTACGGTGGTGACTTCGCTCGGCTGGCCTTCCAGGGTCTCGCTGATCAGCTGCTTGCTGCTCTTGCCCACATCCTGCGAACGCTGGATGTTGTTCATGCGCACCTTGAGCTTGCGCAAGGCGGCCAGGTAGCGGTCCATGATGGTGCTGTCGGCGCCTTCGGCGTTGTTTTCGGCAAATACTCGCGCCACCGGTTCGAAGCGCTTGGCCAGGCTGCCGTCGTCCACCGCCGGCAGGGCCGGGGCGACGTTGGCGGGCAGGGCGTCCTTGTCGTCGAACAGGCCGGAGACCTTGCTCCAGAAGCCGTCTTCGCGGGTACTACCGAGGGCCGGGATAGCGTGCTTGGCCGGCAGGTCCCATTGGGTGTTGTCATTGACCGCAGCCAGCAGGTTCTTTACCGGCGAGTTCTGCACATCGCTGAGCAGCCCCAGCTGCTGGGTGGCCGAGGCCAGGTCGGCGAAGTGGCGTACCCCCACGCTGCTGACCATCTTGTACCAGGCCTGGGTGTAGTCGCGTTTGTAGCGGGTCATGAACTCGCGCACGAAGTTGGCCTTTTGCACGATGGCATCGCCACCTTCACCGTCCAGCACCCAGTCCGACTCGTTGCGCAGGTTGCCCGACACCAGCTTGATCAGTTCCGGCTTGACGAAGGTATCCCAGCCCTGGCGGGTATAGATTGCCGGTACGCCAGCAGAGCCATACAGCAACGCGCGGCCCGGTTGCGGCACCAGGTCGTTCAGGCTCAGGGCCGGGAACTGGCGGCTCGACTCGAGTTGCAGGCGCAGGTACTCGCGATCGACCAGCGAGCTGGAGATCATGAACGACTTGAGGTTTTGCCGGGTTTCGTTGATCAGCTGTTCGTTACGCGGCAACGACGGCGCCTGGCCTTGTTCCAGCAACTGTACGTACAGCGGGGCATTTTCTGCGATCACGGCTGCGTCGGCCGGAGTGCCTTCGGTGGCGGCGTTGGTCCAGGCCTGGGGCAGGTTGGCAGCGACGAAGGCCGGGTCCGGATGGCCTTGGGGCTCGGTCAGCAACAGGTACAGCTTGAGGGTGTTGTAGGCATCGATGATCGAGGCCACCTGCTGTTCGTCGAGGCGCCCGAGCATTTCTTCGGACAGTGACAGGCCACCGGTGGTGGCAGACAGCTCGGCGGCATCGCTGGCGGTGGCCAGGTTGACCTTGGCGGCATAGGCACCGGCGCGGCTGTTGCCCAGCGCAGCCTGGGCCTTGGCTGCAATGGCCGGGGCCAGCGGCTTGCCATTGCGTTTTTTCGGTGTCGGGGCCGGGGTGAATTCCAGCTCCTGGTTGATACCGTTGGCGAAGGTGTTGAAGGCCCGCATCTGCACTTGCAGGCTGCGTGCGATCGGCTCCAGCGCCTGGCTGCGCAGTTGCGCCAGGTAGGCGGTGCGAGTCACCTGGTGGATGGCTTCGCCATGGTACAGGCCACCCCCCAACTGCAGTGGTACACCCTGCAGGCGATGGTTTTCGACGCGGGCCATCTGTTCGCGCAGCACTTCCAGGCCCTTGCCAGCGGCCAGCTGCTGCTCGCGGTCTTCTGCCTGCTCGATCTGCGCCAGCTGCCCGCGCAGGCTGTCCAGCCATTGGCGGTTATTGGTGAACGACAGTGCCTGCCAACCGATGAACAGCAACCCGGTCGCGGCGGCCAGGCCCAGCAGCAGCGGGCTGAACGCAGCCTGGCGGCCCAGGCGCGACTGGTACAGGGTCAGGTCGCGATCGGGGAAGATCACCTGGCGGAAGGTGTCGGTGATGAAGTAGCTGCGGTTGCCCGCGGCCTTGCCGACGTTCTCGGCGTGCTCATCGTAGGCGGCTTGCAGGGCGAATTCGTCGGCGATGACGTCTTCGTATACCTGGCCCAGCTGCTGCCCGGTCTGCAGGGCGCTGGTGAAGTACAGGCCGCGCAGCAGCAGCGGGGCACCGCCGCGATGGCCGCGGGTGAAGTGCTCCAGGAACTGCTCGAGGACACCGCTGAGTGCGGCGAAGTATTGCGGGAAGTTCAGCAGGGTGCTGTCGGCTTCGGCACCGAGGGCGATCACCTGCGCATCGACATGCTGGCGAATGTGATTCTGCAGGTTGCCCAGGCGCGTCTGCAGCACGGCGTGCAGGCCGTTGTTGCGGATTTCCGACAGGCCGAAGGTCATGCCCAGCGGTTGCTGGCGTTCATGCAGGTCGAGGCCGTCGAACGCCTGGCTGAAGCCCGGCAACTGGTCGGTCTTGCTCAGCATCAGGTAGATCGGCGGGTTGGCGTCAAGGCACTCGGCGTACTCTTCCACCCGCGCCACCAGCTGGGCCGCCAGGGCATTGCGTTCGTCGCTGTTGGCCGCCAGCAGCTCGGGCAGGCTGACCACCATGACCAGGCCATTGATCGCCGCCTTGCCGCGCTGCTTGCGCAGCATGCGCAGGAAGGCCGAGAACTCGCTGGCCGACTGGTCATCACGCAAATAGCGGCCGGCGGTGTCGATCATTACCGCGTCGGGGCTGAAGTACCAGTCGCAGTGCTGGGTGCCGCTTTCGCTGTCGTTGGCCGTGGCAATGCTGGCCGACAGGCCGGAATGGGTCAGCAGCGAGGTCTTGCCGGCTGCCGACATGCCAACCACCAGGTACCAGGGCAAATCGGACAGTGCCGCCTTGCCACCGCCTCCAGCGGAGCGGTCGGTGCGCAACATGGCAATGGCATGCTTGAGGCGTTCGCGCAGCACCTGCTGGTCACGGAACTCGCCAGTGGCATTCCACGAGCGATCAACCTCGATCTGCAGCAGGTTCTCCAGGTTGTGCTCGGCGCGAATGCGCTGGTATTGGCGCAGCACGATCACCAGCAGGAAGCAGGCGCTGATGATTGCCAGTGCTTCGGGCAGGTGCTGTTGCAGCCATGGCAGCAACGGGGCGACCAACCAGCAGGTCAACAGGCTCGCCAGCCACAGCAGCAGCAGGAGAAACCAGAAATTCTTCAAAAGGCGCAATAATGTTTTCATGTCTTCCTGACTCGGCTACCTGACGTTTGCTCAGGCACTGAACAGCTGGCGGATTTGTTCGGAAAGGGCGGCGACGTCCTTGTCCAGCAACCAGTCCAGCGTCAGGTACACGGCGACGCAGACCAGCGCGATCAGCGCCAGGTAAACCCACAGCGGCACCTCGTGGCGCAGCATCTGCGACACCTGGTCGGGCAGTGCCCAGTCCGGTGACAGTGCTTTGGGCGCCTTGCGGTAGCGGGCAATATCCTGGCCCAGGGTATTGGCCAGGTAGCGCAGCTGGTCTTTCTGGCCGAGGCTGAACTTGCCCTCGAAGCCCAAGGCCAGGCACAGGTGGTAGACCTCGAGTACATCGATGTTCTGCTTGACGTCGGCACGCAGCGCATCGACCTTCTCGAAGAAGCCTTCACCCGCCAGGTGCACGCCGAAGTAGCGGAACTGCAGCGGCTGCAGCTCGAAGTGCTGGCGCAGCTGGTTGTCGCTCGCGCGCAGCACGCTCTCGTCGAGGAAGGCACACAGCGCGTACTGGGTGTCCTTGACCTGTTCGGCGCTGTAGTTGGCTGCGCGGGCGTCGCGTTCCAGGTTGGCGAAGAAGCGTTCCACGCTGGCTTCGAAGGCCGGCACCGAGGTGACCTGACGACCACGTCGCACGATCAGGGCCATGCTGATGAAGTCCTGGACCAGGTCCTTGAGCGTCGGTTTGTCGTTGGCGGCCGCGACGGCGCCCTGTTGCAATACGGCTTCGGTCATTTGAGCACCGCCATCAGTTCAAGCTTGAGGTTGGTAAAGGCGCTGGGCGCGTAGAAGCAGATGGTCTGGGCATTCATCATTCGCTCGTAGACATGGCCATGCGGCTCGATGGCGAAGTACTGGTTGTCCAGGCGCACCGGAATTGCGTTGGGCAGCCGTGCGGCATGGTTGAGCGTGACGCCGGGCATCGCGCTGTTGACCACCACCTCGATGTCTTCCGGCGAGCCGACCTTGAATGCCCGCGGTACCAGCTCCAGCAGGCTGGCACCAGGCATGTCGGCATGGACCGAGATATAGAAGTCGGCCTCGGTCAGGCGTGGATCGTGCAACTGGCCCTGCCAGTACGACGGCTTGGTCTGGTTGAGGTTGATGACGATGCACTGGTTGGGCACCACGTTGTCGAGCATCACCCGGATCATCTCGTCGAGCTTGACCAGCGACGCGGCCGGGTCGTGATGGTCGTATTCGGGGATGTCGCTGAGCTGGGTGTCCAGGGTGAACGTCAGCAGGCCACCCGCCAGGTCGGCAAGGAACAGGTACAGGCGCTCGGGGTGCAGGCGCGGGTGCGCCAGCAGATGGGCCAGCTGCGGGTGGGCGCGGTTGACGGTGTTCAGCAGCCAGAACAGGGTTACGTCGCTGGAGCCGAACTCGGCGATCTGGTCGGCGCGTTCGCGGCGTCGGCCGGACAGGGCCTTGCTCTTGGCCTGCAGGGCGCCGAGCAGGCGCTTGCCGATGCCGGCCAGGGTCTCGTGGCTGCCCAGATGCAGAGTGGGGTGGACGAAATGCGGGTCGAGATTGAAACCGCCCATGCTGTTGCGGGTCAGCCTGGCCAGCGGGCAGTGGCTGTAGCCGTCCAGGCTGTCACCGTCCACCAGCAGCACCACGTTCAGGCGCAGGCTGGTGATTTCGTTTTCCAGCTCGCCTTCATTGAGGTCGGGCAGGGTATCGAACTGCTTGCGGAAACGCCGCGCGGCCTTGTGTTCCTGGCCATCCTCGACATAGTTCAGGCCGAATGGCTCGGGCAGCTTCAAGGCAGCATGAACCTTGAGGTCGTTGGCCTTGAGCAGGTCCTTGAGGTCGCGGGCAGCCGGCAACGGGTCGTGCTGCGGTGCGTCGTAAAGGCTGCCGTCAGGGAACACCAGCTTGAGTCGCTTGAGCTGCAGCGAACCGTTGGCCAGGGCGTCCTCATCCACCTGCAGTACCTGCACACCCCAATGGAATGGGGTGGTGCGCAAGGTCGCCTCGGCCAGCTGGTGCTGGTGGAACTCATCCTGGTACTGGAAGTGCTGGGGCAGCAGGAACATGCCTTCCGACCACATCACCCGGCTCTGCTTGCTCATTTGACGCTATCCACTAAAGAGTTGAAGGTTGAATCCATGGTGTTCTGTGCCGATTTGCCGGCGGCATCGCTGGCCTTGTCGAGCACGGCGTCCTGCACCTTGTCGGTGAGCGTCGGTGCGTTGTCCCGGGCCTTCTGCGCGGCTGCCAGCTGGTCGGCGGTCGGCGGTTTGTTCAGTACGTCGACGCCACGCATGGCGCTGATTTCGGTGTTGTCCACCAGCACCCGCAGGCCGTCGGAAGAGAACCAGATACCGTCCTTGCGCAGCGAGTTGGCGTCGAAGGCGACCTTCCAGCGCGCGTCCTGTTCGTTGCGGAAGAACGCTGCCACGCCGACGTAGCGAGCGCTCTTGGCCAGTGGCCACTGGTCGATCTGGCCGATGCCCGGCAGCAGGGTGATCTCGCGGGCTTCCACCAGGGTGTTGCCCAAGGCCTTTTCCGGGGTGTCCCACAGGGTCTCGGCATCGGTCGCGGCGAAGCGTTCGAGGTCGGTCAGCTGGTACACGCGCATCACCACCGACAGCGGCTTGCCCTCGGCATCGGGGTTGAGCTGGTTGCCGCCGTCGGAGGTCAGGATGACCTTTTCGCTGTCGGCCAGCATGTCGGCCGCCCAGCTGTCTTCCATGCGCTTGCCGATACGGTCGGTGACCCCGCAGCCGGCCAGCGCCACTAGCAAGGCCGCTGTGGTCAGGCGTTTGAGGGCGGTGTGCTTGTGTTGCATGACGGCAAAACCTCCGTGTACTCGTCAGGCCACGCGATAGGCGAAATCGCCATCGCTGCCCAGCTCGATCGCAAGACGCTGGATCGGCGTGTCCTGGGCCATGCGCTCGAGCACGCGCTGGGCGAGCTCGGGCATCAGGGTCTGGGACAGGATGTTGTCGATGTTGCGCGCACCGCTGTCGACCTCGGTGCAGCGCGCGGCGATGGCCTTGACCAACGCCTGGTCGTAGCTGAGCTCGGCCTGGTGGTTGCGGGCGAAGCGCTTGGCGATGCGTTCGAGCTTGAGGGCGACGATGCGCTCGAGGATCTGGTCCTGCACCGGGTAGAACGGCACGATGCTCAGGCGGCCGAGGAAGGCCGGCTTGAACACATGGTTGAGCTGGTCACGCAGGTCTTCGACGATCGCTGCGGGCGTCGGTAGCTCGGTGGCGTTCAGGCAGGTCTGCATGATGCGCTCGGTACCGGTATTGGAAGTGAGGATGATCACCGTGTTGCGGAAATTGATCTCGCGGCCTTCGCCATCGTCCAGCACGCCCTTGTCGAATACCTGGAAGAACAGTTCGAGCACGTCGGGGTGGGCTTTTTCCACCTCGTCGAGCAACACCACGCTGTACGGCTTGCGACGCACCGCCTCGGTCAGCACGCCGCCTTCGCCATAGCCGACATAGCCGGGAGGCGAGCCCTTGAGGCTCGAAACGGTGTGGGCTTCCTGGTACTCGGACATGTTGATGGTGATGAGGTTGCGTTCACCGCCGTACAGGGTATCGGCCAGGGCCAGCGCGGTTTCGGTCTTGCCGACGCCGCTGGGGCCGAGCAGCAGGAACACACCGATCGGTTTGTTCGGGTCTTCCATGCGCGCGCGGGAAATCTTGATGCGCTTGCCGATCTCGTGCAGGGCGTGGTCCTGGCCCAGCACGCGCTCACCAAGCAGGGCCGGCAGGCGCTGCACGGTGTCGATCTCGTCACGCAGCATTTTGCCCAGCGGGATACCGGTCCAGCCGCTGATGACCTGGGCGATGGCGCCGCTGTCGACCAGGGCATGGACCAGGGGCTGGTCGCCTTGCACGCGGGCCAGTTCGGCACGCAGGGCGTTGAGCTGCTTGGCATCGGCCTCGCTGGCGGCGTCCAGCGCCTTGAGCTGTTCGACCAGTTCCAGCTCCTGTTGCCACTGCGTGTTCAACTGCTGCTCCCGCTGCTGCTCGGCCTGCAGGGCAGCCTGCAGCTCGCCCAGGCGGCGAGTGTGGTCGTGGCCTTTGCCGGCTTCGTGGCCGAGCACGGCGATCTCGGCCTGCAGGTTGTCGATCTGGCGGCGGCAGTCCTCCAGGGCGCCAGGTTGCGACGATTGCGCCAGGGCAATGCGCGCGCAGGCGGTGTCGAGCACGCTGACCGCCTTGTCCGGCAGCTGGCGGCCGGTGATGTAGCGGTTGGACAGGCGCACGGCCTGCACCAGCGCTTCGTCCATCACTGCTACCTTGTGGTGTTCGCGCATCTTGCCGAGCAGGCCGCGCAGCATGTGGATGGCCTTGTCCTCGTCGGGTTCTTCCACCTTGACCACCTGGAAGCGGCGGGCGAGGGCCGCGTCCTTCTCGAAGTACTTCTTGTATTCGGCCCAGGTAGTGGCGGCGATGGTGCGCAGCTCGCCACGGGCAAGGGCCGGCTTGAGCAGGTTGGCGGCATCGTTCTGCCCGGCCTGGCCACCGGAACCGATCAGGGTGTGGGCTTCGTCGATGAACAGGATGATCGGGTGCAGGCTGCGTTTGACCTCTTCGATCACTGCCTTGAGGCGGTTCTCGAACTCGCCCTTGACCCCGGCGCCGGCCTGCAGCAGGCCCAGGTCGAGGGTGTGCAGGGCCACATCCTTGAGCACCGCCGGCACGTCACCTTGGGCGATGCGCAGGGCCAGGCCTTCGACCACGGCGGTTTTGCCGACCCCGGCTTCGCCGGTGAGGATCGGGTTGTTCTGCCGACGGCGGGTAAGGATATCGACCATCTGCCTTACTTCGAACTCGCGGCCCAGCACCGGGTCGATGCGGCCTTCGCGGGCGCTCTGGGTGAGGTTGACCGTGTACTGGTCCAGCGCCGGAGTCTTGCCGCCGGCCTTGCTCGCACTGTTCACTGGCGCTGCCGGGCTGGCCAGCGGGCTGGCCTGCCTGGACTCGGCGCTGCCTTCTACAAGCGCGGCAAGGTTCAGGCGCAGGTCATCGGCGTTGATTTTCTCCAGCTCCGGCGCCGAGGCGATCACCACGCGACGCAGTTCGGCATCGTCGAGCAGGGCCTGCAGCAGGTGAGCGCTGCGCACCTGGCCGACGCCGTATTCGATCGACGCCAGCAGCCAGGCCTGCTCGATCATGCGGGTGATGTGCGGCGACAGCGCCGGGGTGCGGGTATTACCTTTCTTGAAGGTGCCCAGGGCCGTGACCAGCTGCGCCTGCAAGCGCTCGGCGACTACTTCGTAGTGGCGCAGGATCGGCGCCAGGTCGCTGTCGCTGTTGTCGAGCAACTGCAGCAGCAGGTGTTCCACCTCCACGTCGTAATGGTGCTCCGACAGGCACAGGGCCGCCGCGCTTTCCGTGGCCGTGCGGCTGGTTTCGTTGAGCTTGGCGAACAGAGACTTCAGGTTCACAAGGCGACCCCATCGTAAGGAATGTGGAAGACGGCGCAACGCGAAGGCTCCGCGTCACGACCAGGGCGTTTGAGCCAGCCCAGCCAGCCCAGGGCGACATTGCCACTGCGGCCCAGCTGGGCGCGTGGCACCGCCTCGCGCTTGAGGCGCGGGGCAATTTCGAAATCCAGTTCGGCGCCTATATAGAAGCGCACCAGCTCCACCAGCTTGCGGTAGCACGCGGTGCCCGGCTGGAAGCGCTGGTAATCGGCCAGGCTTAGCGGGCCCAGCTCGATGCGGATGCACGACTGGTAGTCCCAGACCCGGTTGCCGGCTACGGCGCTGTGGCCGAGCTGGACATTGCGGCGGCCGAGCTGGGTGCATTGTTCGGGCTGCAGGTGCAGCCAGCGCCCGGCGAACTGGCGGACCTTGATCGGCAGCGAGAAATAGAAGCCGAGCATGCGTTCGAGGTTCAGCGCGTTGCGCGGCTTCTGGCTGAGCAGGCCGGCAAAGTAGCTGAACAGCTCGCGGCGCAGCGCGGTTGGTTGCTGCTCGAACTTGAGTTGCTGCGCGCGCGGGCCGAGGCCGACCAGGTTGAGCAGGTAGCCATCGAAGCCCGAAGTGCCATTGCGTTCGTGCTCGATATGAAATTTGTACTTCTGCCAGGCCTCGTAGAACAGCGTGGTCATGCGGTGCGAGAAGATGTCGAGAAACGCGTGGGCGGCATCGTCGCGATACTGCACGTGGCGCTCCAGCAGCAGCTCGGTATACGGGCGCGGCAGTACGCCTGACGGCCCGACCAGGCCCATGAAGGTGACCTGCACTTCCGACAGCGGCAAGCCGGCCGGCGACACCTTGCCTTCGCGCTCGAAGTGCAGGTCGCTGACCTCGCTGGCCGGGAACGCCAGCGACAGCTGGGTACGAAAACGCAGCGGGTCTTCGTGCGGCCGGGTTGCCAGGTCCATGCGCCCGGTACGGCTGTAGTGCAGGCGGAGCAGGCGCACCAATTGAAAGAATTCGAATCGGTGCGGCTCGGCTCGGGCCTGATCGATCAGACCAGGGGCTGATCGCCGGTGCGTGCTGGCCATTGGACGACTCTCTTTTCTCGTTGTTGGGTGCGCAGGGTCAGTTGGGTGAAGCTGTTCATCGAGCAGTACTGGCCGAAGAAGTGGTCCAGCACCATGCCGAACAGGTACACGCCACTGCCGATGAACTGGCTTTCATCCAGGGTCAGCGTGATGCCGACGCCACGTACGAAGTTCGGCCGCGGGTGGCCGATGCGTGCGACCACCGGCTCGCTGCTGATCGCCTTGATGCCGTTGATCTGTTTGCGAATGGCGGAAACATTGCGGTAGTTGTACAGCGACAACAGCTCCAGCAGCACTTCACGGCCCTGGCTGACCAGCGACATATGGTTCAGCGACAGGTGGGCGATCAACCGCCAGATCAGGCCCTTGCCCAGGGGCACACGCACCGTGGCGGTGGGCTTGCGCAGGCAGCGGATATCCTTGATCACCGAGTTGGCGGGAATGTTGAAGTCACCACGTTCGCCCCCGAACGGCAGCATCAGCGGTACATCGCGGTTGCTGCAGGTAAGGCCGATGCTGAGGGTGTCGCTGCTGGCGTCGATCAGCTCCAGGTCGCGGTCGACCACGCGGATGCTCATGGCGGTGGCGTCACCCTGGATGCGCCGGCGCGCCACCCAGAAGCTGCTGTGCGGGTCCTGCTCGCCACGGGGTTCGAAAAACGGGTGGCAGGTGGCGACCTGGTCGATGCCGCCGAGTTTGCGCACCCGCCGTACGCGGTCGATCGAGACGACTTCGGCAGCGTTGTGCAGCCGTGTATCGGGAGTGACCGGGTATTCGTGCTGGGTGTGGGTCAGCTTGATCGGCTCGGCTTGCTGGCGGAACAGGTTGATGATCGGTGTGCAGTTGAGCTTGAAGTTGTTGCGCCCGATGTTCTGTGTCAGCCGCGCCAGGCGCTCGCTGAGGTCGTAGTCGGAGAAATAGAAGTGGATCTCGACCTGCTCGATGGCCTTGCCCTGCAGAATGCGGGCAAAGCCGTTCAGGTCGAAGAACATGAACTTGTCGGGGAAGGTGAAGTACTCGTGCAGCAGGCGGTAGCCCAGGAACGAGCGCTCGGAGTAGTCCACCAGGCCTTCGTCACGGGCGTAGCCCACGGCTTTCAGGGCATCGGCCGGCAAGGCCACTTCGCGGCTGCGGCCCTGGTCCTGGAAGCTCAGGGTGGCCTTTGCCAGGTTGTTGAACAGCAGTTCGTACAACTGCAGCATCAGGGTCGCCTCGCCGTCGAGGAAGAACCGCAGGCGGTCCAGTTCCATCTGCCCGAACAGGGCATCGCCGGTGGCTGCCAGGCGGATGCGCAGGCGTGCGACCAGGTCGGCGCTGTGGCCGTTGAAGGCCGAACGCTCCAGTTCGGCGAACGAGGCCTGCTGCACGGCAATCGGCCACAGCTCTACCGGGTAGCAGGTGCGGAACTTGCACACCACACCTTCCACGGCATTGGCATGCATCTCGGTATGACGCGCCACCCGGTAGGCTTCGGTGACTTTCTCGTGCTTGCCCAGGCTCAGCTCGGCAATCGACATCGATGGGGTAGGGCGCAGGTAGTGTGGGTACAGCACCTCGAGGAAGGATTCGACGATTTCCGGAAACTCGTCATCGAGCTTCTTGTGCACCCGCGCAGACAGGAACGAGAACGCCTCGATCAGGCGCTCGGTGTGCGGGTCTTCGCAGTTGTCGCCCTCGATCAACAGCCGCGAAGCGATTTTCGGGTACTGCGCGGCAAACTCCTGGCCGAGGAAGCGCAGGTGCGACAGTTCCTTTTCGTAGTAGGGCAGCAGTTCGTCGAGCATCAGTTGAGGTTCTGCACTTTGTATTCCTGGGTGTTGACCTGCAGCACGGCGTCGAATGACACCTGGCGGCTGATGTCCTGCAGACGCAACACGGCGTCCACGCGGAAGGTCAACATACGGTGGCCGTTCTGCTGGGCCAGCAGCTGCACGCGGACACGGCGAAAACGTCGGTCCCCTGTGCTGATCGCCCGTTCCAGTTGCTGCTGGATCAGGCGCCGATCATGCGGGTCGAGCACGCTGCGGCTGATGAAGTCGGGCATGCCGTATTCGAGGATGGAACCACCGAGCTGGCTGTAGCCCTCCAGCTCTTCGGCGACCAGGCTCTGGCGAGTGTTCACCAGTACCTCCAGGTCACGGACGATGCTGGCCTTGTACTCGCTCAACGAGCAGGTGCGTTGCACGGCTGGCTCGGCCGACTGGTACGGACGGTCGTCCAGCAGTCGGTCGAGCAGCGAGGGCAGCAGGCGGGCCTGGTTACTCATGTGTCATCCCTGTACACACCGGCCTGTCAGCCGCGCGCGCCCTGTGGCAGCTCGGCAACCAGGCGCAGCGAAGCGGTCAGCTCATCCAGTTGGTAGTGCGGGCGCAGGTAGGTCACGGCCTTGTACACACCTGGCTTGCCCGGCACTTCGAACACCTCGGCGCGGGCTTCGCGCAGCGGGAACTTGGCCTTGGCTTCCTGGCTGGCGGTGTCGTCGAGCAGCACGTAGCTGGCCAGCCACTGGTTGAGGAAGCGCTCGACATCCATGCGCGAGGCGAAGCTGCCGATCTTGTCGCGCATGATGGCCTTCATGTAGTGGGCGATGCGCGAAGTGGCGAAGATGTACTGCAGCTGGGCCGACAGGCGCGCGTTGGCGTTGGCAATGTCAGTGTTGTACTGCTTCTGCTTCTGCGCCGACTGGGTGCCGAAGAACGCGGCATAGTCGGTGCCCTTGCAGTGCACCAGAGGGATGAAGCCCAGGTCCGACAGCTCTTTTTCGCGGCGGTCGGTGATGGCGATTTCGGTCGGGCACTTGAGGGCGATTTCACCGTCGTCGGTCTTGAAGGTATGGGTTGGCAAACCTTCGACCAGGCCGCCACCTTCCACGCCGCGGATGGCCACGCACCAGCCGTAGCGGGCGAAGGCATCGGTAACGCGGGTGCCGAGGGCGTAGGCAGCGTTCATCCACAGGTACTTGTTGTGGTCGCGGCCATCGACGCTTTCGACGAAGTTGAATTCCTCCACCGGGGTGGTATCGGGGCCATACGGCAGGCGACCGAGCACGTGCGGCAGGGTGAGACCGACGTAGCGCGAGTCTTCCGAGGCGCGGAACGACTTCCACTTGGCGTATTCGACGGTGTCGAAGATCTTTGCCAGGTCACGCGGGCCGGACATTTCGGTGAACGAGTCCCAGCCGAACAGCTCGGGGGAGGCGGCCGAAATGAACGGGGCATGGGCGGCCGCGGCGACGTGCGAGATCTCCTCCAGCAGGTACATGTCTTCGGGGTTGCGGTTGAACTCGTAGTCACCGATCAGCATGCCGAAAGGCGCGCCACCGAAGGTGCCGTACTCTTCTTCGTAGACCTTCTTGAACAGTGCGCTCTGGTCGAATTCGCTGGCGGCCTTCAGGTCGCGTACCAGGTCTTTCTTCGAGGCATTGAGCAGGTGGATCTTCAGCGTGGTGCTGGTCTCGGTCTGGTCTACCTGGTATTTCAGGCCGCGCCAGGAGGCTTCCAGCTGCTGGAACTCACGGGCGTGCATGATTTCGTTCATCTGCTCGGAAAGCATCGCGTCGATTTCGGCGATACGCGAATCGAGCACGGCGATCAGGTCCTTGCTCGGGGTCATCTCGCCCTCGAGCACCTGGTTCACCAGTTCGCCAATCAGGTCGCGGGTGCGGTTGCGCTCGGTGTCGGAGCGGGCCACGCGGCTTTGCGAAATGATGCTGTCGAGCAACGATGCCTGTGGCGCGAAGTTTTCCACTTCGACCAGGTCGCCGGCCTGTTGCGGTGCGGTTTGCTTGTCGGTCATGTTCGGGCTCCTGCTCAGGCGCGATCGCTGCTGGATGGGTCTTTCACTTCGGCTTCACGGCCGAATTCCTTGCCCAGGGTCTTGAGCTTCTCGGTGTTCTGCAGCACGTCCATCAGCAGCTCTTCGAGCTTGTCGTTGCCGCCCATCTTGTTACGCAGGTCGGCCAGCTTGTTGCGCACTTCCAGCAGTTTGCGCAGCGGTTCGACCTGCTTGACCACGTTCTGTGGCTCGAAGTCTTCGAGGCTGTTGAAGTTCAGTTCCACGCCCAGCTGGGTGCCGTTCTTGGCCAGGGTGTTGTCGACGCGGTAGGTCAGGCGCGGCTTGATGCCCTTGAGCACGCCGTTGAAGTTGTCGCGGTCGATGTAGACGAACTTGCGGTCCTTGAGTTTGGGCAGCGGCTCCAGCGGGTTGCCGGAAAAGTCGCCCAGTACGCCGACGACGAAGGGCAGCTCCTTTTTCTCGATGGCATCGCCGATGTCCACGTCGTAGGTGATATGGACCCGAGGCGCGCGAACGCGGTCGAGTTTGTGCTGAGTGCTTTCCTTCTTCGCCATCGTGTTCTCCAGTGCGAGCAATTCGCTGCGAAACAATGCGCGGCCCGTGACCGGGCGCAGCGCGTTACAGTCCTTCGATCGTCAGCAGCAGGCGCTGACGGATTTCGTCGTTCATTTCCAGGATGTTGTCGCGGCCCACCAGCTCTTCGAAGCTGGTGTTGCCGGCAATCTGCGTGCTGCTGCGGATGACCGAGTCGTCGGGCAGTTCAGAGCGCACCGGCGAGCTGATGACGCAGAACGGCAGGTCGCCAAAGCCCTTGAGGCGCTCGAAGCTCAGGCTGTAGCGCAGGCCCTCGAACAGCCGGCCAAGGCCAGGCGACTTGCTCAGGCAGTAGAACAGCACCAGGTAGTGCACCACGAAGCGGTACAGCTCGGCGCTGCTGCGGTTGGGGTCTTTGATGACGTTGCGAAACCGCGCCAGGTCGAAGGCGTGGAAGCCCACCACCCAGCGGGTCGGGCTGGTGATGCGGATGACCTGGCCGCTGTGTTCCAGGGCCTTGTCGTATTCCAGCGGGAACAGTTCGGGGGTGGTGCTGATCAGGTTCAGCGGTACTTCCAGCTCGGTGACCAGCTGGAACGGCGCGGCCGAGCCGATACGTTCGTAGAGTTCGACCAGGGCCTGGAAGTGGCCCTGGGTTTCGCGCCCGCTGCTGCGCTGAGCGCCTTGCAGGTATTCGCCAAACAGGGTTTGCGGACGGATCAGCGGTGCCACGGTGGCGAGGTAATCCGCCGCCTGCGCCTTCAGCGCATCGGAGATCGCCCGCGTCTGGCTACGCAGCTTGATCAGTGCTTCGACATCGAATGTCTGTGTCATCGGTGCATCGTCCATGTGCCTGCTTGATCGTCCTGAAACGCCAATGGCGTGGACCTTAAATTGCGCCTCTCGACGGCGGCAAACCTGAGTGCTGGCACATGAATATCGTGTTGCCAGCAATGCCGAGTAGGGCACCTCGCTGCGGAAGAAGTTCCCGCGAGGGGGGCGATTTTTTCCCTGTTTTGTGATGTGACGCAATGATGGCGTCGTGATGTTGACTAGGGGTTTCGGGCACGGGAAATCGGGGTTCAGGCCCGAAAACGTGGGTGTGCGAGGGGCGGGAATGCGATAAAAATCCTTGGCAAAAGTTTTTTGCAAAAAGTGAATCCGGTCTCATTTTTTGCGCTGACCGCTTTCTCGCGGAGGTATTGGCGAGGCGCCTCAGGATGATGGCAATGCGACGGAATGTGCCGCGCGGAAAGGGTGTTATCAAGCGCGATCCATCCGTTTGGATAGTGACTTTTGAAAGCTCGCGCGCTCCCTCGGAAATAGCGTCGGCCCCGGGCCTATGCCGCACCTGCAGAGGCAACGGTCTCGCTAAAAACCTTGAAAACGTGCGCGATCACTGTGGGAGCGCCGGCCCCAGGGTTTGTGCCCTGCCTGCAGCAACAATTGCCTCAGCCAAAACCGTGAAGCCTGCACGGCCCCTGTGGGAGCGGGTTCACCCGCGAACACCGGCGTAGCCGGTGCCATCCTCATGGTCGGCGACTTGCTCGGGTCGTTGCCGGGGTAGTGCAGGTCAAGCAAAATGAGCGCATGGACGAGAGCAACCTACTGCAAGGAATCAGCATGATCGACCTGAGAAGCCCGGATGCAATCCTGAGCGACTATGCAAAGCGTTACGCCGATCTGCTCCCCGAACTATCACCGCAGTTGCAACAGCGCATGGCCTACATGCCGGAGCCCGACGCACCAAGGCTGCCGCGGACAAAGCCCGCCTGGCTGAACGACCGATCCTGTACCTTGACACCAGGCCAGGCGCTAGACCGCGCTCAGGGTGCACTGTTGGGACTGGCGATCGGCGATGCGGTAGGCACCACTCTGGAGTTCCAGCGCCGCGATCAGGGGCAGGTCAGCGACATGGTCGGCGGTGGGCCGTTCCGCCTCGCGCCGGGTGAGTGGACCGACGATACCAGCATGGCCCTGTGCCTGGCAGACACCTACGCAAGCCAAGGCAAGTTCGATTTCGCGACCTTTGCCGATGCCATGGTGCGCTGGTACCGGCAGGGTGAAAACAGCGCCAATGGCCGCTGCTTCGACATCGGCAATGTCACCCGCCGAGCCCTGGAAGGGTGGGAGGCCCAAGGGCTTGCGTGGATGGGCAATCTCGAAGCCTCGACAGCGGGCAATGGTTCGTTGATACGGCTCGCGCCTACGGCCATTTTCAGACGCCACTCGCTGTTGGCAACCTGGTGGGAGAGTGTGACGCAGAGCAGCGTCACCCATCGCGCGATCGAGGTCTCGGAGTGCTGCAAGTTGTTCGGGGCACAGCTGCATCTGGCGCTCAATGGCGCGGACAAGGAAGAGGCGTTGTCGCCGAAGGTGCGCCCCCTGCAGCCCCGGGCCTTGATCATCAATGCCGGGGAGTACAAGCACAAAACCCGTGAGCAGATTCGCTCGTCAGGGTATGTAGTCGATACTTTGGAAGCGGCGCTCTGGGCTGTGTGGAATACGGACAACTTCAGGGATGCGATTCTGTTGGCTGCCAACCTTGCCGATGATGCCGACAGCGTGGCGGCGACGGCGGGGCAGATCGCCGGCGCCTTGTATGGGGTGTCGGGCATGCCGCCGGAGTGGGTGGCCAAGGTTGCCTGGTCGCGGCACATTTGTGAACTGGCAAGCCGGTTGTTTGAACTCGCGCCTCAGGGGGATGAAATGGACGAGCTGCTATTTGGCAGTGAGTGATAGCACCTTTGATCAGGTAATGGCGCTTAACGCGTCAACTGCAGCCCGGCAAAATAGCAGGTCGCGAAGTAGGTTGAGCATGGTCATGGCGTCAGGATTTTGGTCCTTGATAATTTCAAGCTTTTCGCGAAGCGCTCTGGCTGTAATTTTCAGTGTGTGCTTGTCCATTTAATGCCCGAGTATGCATAGCCCAGAGGTGCGCCGCTGTACGTCCACGTCACCCCGTCTCCAGGTTTCTGCGGCTTATCAACTGTCACCTTGTCGGTTTTCTCCGCCGTACTCGCTTTGAGCCTGGCAAGGTAGGCAACTCACCGCCCATCGACCTGGACGCAAACGTCCTTGCCGTCGATGACCTTGCATGGCCAGTTGTCGTTGATGTAGTGATCCGGCTTGAAGCACACCCGATCATCATTGACCCAGTACAACTGCCAGGCAGAACCCGAAATCAGCAGCTTCGAGCAGGGCGTATAACCCCTGGCCAGCAAAGCCCCCGTAGTCAGAATCATCACCGCTGGGACGACATGGATCAGCGTTTTAATCGATATCCCGAACATCAACGCCTGGAAGCGGTGCAGCCGGGATGCAGGGGGTGGGTCGAACTTCTTGCCGGTCCAGGCGCAGATCGCGCTGCCAACGAGCAGGATGGCGAGTGCCGGTGGGGCCATGAGCAGGCCGAACGCGAGGTACGGTGTTTCCACGACCGGAGCGCCACGAAGCAGCCTGCCGTACAGCGGGAACAGGTAGTTGGTATAGGCATAAAGCGAGATGGCCCCTACCAGGAGCAATGCGATGAACATGCCGACGGCCAGCAGCCTCATCTTGAGAGGCGTAAGCCCGGGTGACATTTGTGAGGAGCGTGTATTCATTCGCAGAGCTTGGGCAGGTTGAACGTGGGGGCGATAGCAGTGAGGGCATCGGCAATTTTACCCGCGATGTTTTTGGATGCCATAGCTTGGCGCATTGAGAGTCTGCGCGCTCGACCTCGATTGGCGCTTGCGGGTAGATCAACTCATGGTCCATCTGGCGTTTCCGGCCCTTGCTGACCATCGCAGGGGCGGTGCTCGGCCGCTGCAGCTAGGCATCGAACGGTGCCTGTTCGGTCCAATAGTACTCTTCGTAATCAACCAAGGGAAATCCTGAAAAAGACTTCCTGATTTGGCAAAATCCCCGGACACCAATCGC
>NZ_JALLKV010000052.1:0-40887 GCF_023093815.1 Pseudomonas sp. PNPG3 | reverse complement strand
TGTCCCTCCTCCTCCCTTCAAGTCTAACCATACAAGCTGGCTTGCCGGCGATGGGCTGCATGGCAGCCCCCTTCACGCTATCTGTCAGGCCTCAACCTTAGTGCCCACCCTTCATCCGCCGTGCCACCAGGTAGATCCCCAGCCCGACCAGCGCCGTAGCCGCGCCGATGTACCCGGTGCTGGTCCAGCCCATACCCGCGGTAATCGCCATGCCACCCAGCCACGGCCCCAGCGCATTGGCCAGGTTGAACGCCGCATGGTTGGACGCCGCCGCCAGGCTTGGCGCTTCATGGGCAATGTCCATCAGGCGGATCTGCAACGGCGCCGCCAGGGCAATCATGGTGCCGACCAGGCCAATGCCCAGCAGCAGGCTCCACAGCGCCTGGGCGGCAAAGCTGAAGAACAGCAGCACGGCAATCGACCACACCAGCACCAGCCCGACGGCGCGGAACTGCAGGCGGTCGAACAGCTTGCCACCGGCGATGTTGCCGACGATGCCGCCGACGCCGAATGCCGCCAGGCCGAATGGAATCCACTGCGGCGACACCTGGGTCACCTGCAACATGGTCGGCGCCAGGTAGCTGAACACACAGAACATGCCGGCAAAGCCGATCGAGGCGATGCCCAGCGCCATCCAGACTTGCGGCAGGGTGAAGGCTTGCAGTTCCTTGCGCGGGTCGCTGCGCACTTCATCGTGGCGCTGGGGCACGAAGCGCCAGACCAGGGCGATGGTGCACAGGGCGATCGCGCCGACCAGCACGAACGCCGAGCGCCAGCCGAAGTACTGGCCCAGCAAGGTGGCAACCGGGTTGCCGAGCAACATGGCCACGGTCAGCCCCATCATCACCCGGGCCACGGCCCCCGCCCGCTGGTCCTTGGCCACCATGCTCGACGCCACTACCGCCGCGATGCCGAAGTAGGCGCCATGGGGCAGGCCGCTGATGAAGCGGAAGGCGACCAGGCCTCCGAACGAGGGGGCAAAGGCGGTAGCCAGGTTGCCTATGGCATACAGCGCCATCAACAGCAGCAGCATGTGCTTGCGCAACAGCCTGGCACCGATGATCGCCAGTGTCGGGGCGCCAACCATCACCCCCAGCGCATAGGCGCTGATGGCATGGCCCACCTGGGGCTCGCTCAATTGCAGATTGCTGGCGATATCGGGCATCAGGCCCATGATGGCGAACTCGCCGGTGCCAATGGCAAAGCTGCCCAGTGCCATGGCGGCTTCCATCTTCGCGACGGTACTTTTGCTAGGGAGAGGGGGTAATTCCTGAACTGACATCTGGATCCTTGTTGAAACATGCTGAAACGTTCAAGGCGGGATCATAGTCAATCCGTGCTGGTGACGTCGAGGAAGCTGGCCGGCTTCCTGAACCTGCGGCATAAGCAGCACCTGTGGGAGCGGGCAGGTCCGCTCCCACAGCAGATCTGCGTAATGACTGTGGCAGCGGAGCAGGGTGGAGTCAGCGCTCCAGGTAATGAGTCTGCGCGGCAAAATCGATGAAGCGCTTGCTGGCCAGCGACAGATATTCCCCCGAGCGCCAGCACAAGCGGAAGCTCATCTGCTGCGCTGGCTGGAACGGTACGCCGACGATGCCCGGTGTGCGCTGTTGCACCGAGCGCAGCAGGGTCGCCACGCCCATGTTGTCCAGCGCGGCCTGTACCACCAGCGATACGAAGTTGCTTTGCAGCGCTACCCGGTAGGTGATGCCATGTTCGGCAAAGAACGCATCCAGCAGGTGGCGCTGGACGAAGGTGCGATCGAATACCACCATGTCGGTATTGCGCAGGTCCTCGGCCGTGAGGAAGGCTTTGCCGGCATAGGGATGGTCAGGGTGCATGCACGCCAGCATCTCGTCGCTGCCCAGCAGGATCGATTCCTTGTCGGGCGGCACGCGCCGGGACTCCAGCAACGCCAGGTCGATTTCCCGTTGTTCCAGGCGATGGCCGATGTCCTCGGCACTGCCTTCGAACACGGTCATGGCAATGCCCGGGTACAGCTGGCGGAAGGCGTTCATCAGGCCGGGCACATAGTGCAGGCCGAACATCGGCGGGATACCCAGGCGCACTTCGCCGCGCTTCAGGTCGGCCATGTCGCGCAGTTCTTGCCGCGCCACATCCATTTCGCGCAGGGCCGATTCGATACGTGGCAGGAAGCGTTCGCCCTCGGCTGTCAGGATGACTTTGCGCGTGGTGCGGTTGAACAGGGTGACGCCCAGTTCTTCTTCCAGGCGGGTAACGGCCATGCTCAGTGCCGGCTGGGCGATATGCAGGTGCTGCGCGGCTTTGGTGAAGCTGCCTTGGCGCACGATCTCGACGCAGCAGCGCAATGCCTTGAGGTTCATTGAGGGGGGTTACCGTTCATAACAAACTGTGATGCCAAGCATCATAACAATATATTTATTATTATTAACCAGAGGGCCTACGATGCGCGCCACTGAGACATCCTGCAACATCTCAGTCACGCAGCTTAATAAATCTGCAATCCCACAAAGATTTTGAGGTAGTACCCCAAATGGCCAAGGCCGCCGATGTCGTTGTGCAATGCCTGGAAAACGAAGGTGTCGAGTATGTATTCGGTATTCCCGGTGAAGAAAACCTCGATCTGCTGGAATCCCTGCGCAAGTCGAAGATCAAGCTGGTACTTACCCGTCACGAGCAGTCCGCAGGTTTCATGGCTGCCACCTATGGTCGCCTGACCGGCAAGACCGGCGTCAGCCTGTCGACCCTCGGCCCTGGCGCCACCAACCTGGTCACCGCCAGCGCCTACGCCTACCTGGGCGGCATGCCGATGATGATGATCACCGGCCAGAAGCCGATCAAGAAGTCCAAGCAGGGCCGTTTCCAGATCATCGACGTGTGCGGCATGATGGACCCCATCACCAAGTACACCCACCAGTTCGCCTCCGCTGACAACATCCCTTCGCGCATGCGCGAAGCCTTCCGCCTGGCTGAAGAAGAAAAGCCGGGTGCCGTGCACCTGGAGCTGCCGGAAGACATCGCCGCCGAGCAGACCGACGCACTGCCGATCCCGCCAAGCCTGCACCGCCGTCCGCTGGCCGAGCACGTGGCGATCGACGCAGCCGTACAAAAGCTGCTGAACGCCCGCAACCCGATCCTGGTGATCGGCGCCGGCGCCAACCGCAAGATGACCGCGAAGGTCCTCAAGCAGCTGATCGACAAGACCGGTATCCCGTTCATCACCACCCAGATGGGCAAAGGTGTGGTCGACGAGCGCCACCCGCGCTTCCTGGGCAACGCCGCACTGTCGTCGGGTGACTTCGTGCACCGCGCCGTCGAAGCCGCCGACCTGATCGTCAACATCGGCCACGACGTGATCGAGAAGCCGCCGTTCTTCATGGTCCGTGGCGGCACCGAAGTCATTCACATCAACTTCCGCTCCGCCGAAGTCGATGCCGTGTACTTCCCGCAGGTTGAAGTGATCGGCGATATCGCCAACGCCGTATGGCAGATCAGCGAAGCGCTGACCGACACCACACACTGGGACTTCACCCGCCTGATGGCGATCCGTGAAGCCAACGAAGCGCAGATCGCCGAAGGTGCCGACGACAACCGCTTCCCGGTCTACCCGCAGCGCATGGTCGCCGACATCCGTCGCGTGCTGCCGTCCGAAGGCATCGTTGCCCTGGACAACGGTATCTACAAGATCTGGTTCGCCCGCAACTACAAGGCACACAAGCCGAACACCGTGCTGCTGGACAACGCCCTGGCAACCATGGGCGCCGGCCTGCCATCGGCCATGGCCGCGCACCTGGTGCACCCGGACCGCCCGGTGATCTCGGTTTGCGGCGACGGCGGTTTCATGATGAACAGCCAGGAGCTGGAAACTGCGGTACGCCTGGGCATGCACATCACCGTGGTGATCCTGCGTGACGACGGCTACGGCATGATCCGCTGGAAGCAGGCGAACATGGGCTTCACCGATTTCGGCCTGGACTACGGCAACCCGGACTTCGTCAAGTACGCCGAAGCCTACGGTGCCAACGGCCACCGCGTGGAAAGCGCCGAAGGCCTGCTGCCGCTGCTGGAGCACTGCATCAAGACCCCGGGCGTGCACGTGATCGACTGCCCGGTCGATTACAGCGAGAACGACCGCATCCTCAATAGCGAGCTGCGTGAGCGCGCGCTGGCGGTGTAAGGCCTGACAGGATCGGCGCCACCTCAAGGCTGGCGCCGATCCGACCTGCCTCAGAATCCGCAACCGCAAACACCGGCGCCGCCGGTGCCATCCAGAGCATCGCTCAAAGCGCCGTATCGACCTGAGTGGACAGCTCAGGCTTCCTCGAAGTGCATCTCCGGGGGCTTGCGCTTGAAACCACGGGTAATCACCGTCAGGTAGAGCACGCCGAGGCAGAGCCAGCCTGCCCCCAGGTAGATCGCCAGGTGATCAAGACTTGCCATCAGCCACAACGTGGATGCAAAGCCCACCAAGGGGAACGCGAGATACATCAGTAGCGCGTTCGCACCACGCTGCTGCATGGCGACCCAGTAGTGGAAGATTACCGCCAGGTTGACCAGGCTGAACGCGAGAAATGCACCGAAGTTGATGAACGAGGTGGAGGTCGTCACGTCCATGCGCAAGGCAAGCAGGGCGACCACCCCGCACAGGATGATGCTGGGCACCGGCGTGCTGAAGCGTTCGCTCAACCTTCCGAAGAATGACCTGGGCAGCACTCCGTCACGCCCCATCGCATACAGCAGCCGGGAGGCGCTGGCTTGCGCCGACAGGCCAGAAGTGAACTGGCCGACGATCAGCCCCAGCAGGAAGATGCTGACGAAGATGTCGCCACCGATGTTCTGGGCGATTTCATAAGCCGCCGCGTCGGCGTTGGCAAAGTCGGTGGACGGGTGAGCGAGCTGAACGAAGTAGCTGCAGGCGATGAACAGCCCGCCACCGATCAGGGTGATCAGCAGGATGGCTTTCGGGATGTTCTTGCGTGGTTCCTTGGTTTCTTCGGTCAGGGTACTGACCGCGTCGAAGCCCAGGAATGAATAGCAGGCAATCGCCGCACCGCTCATGATCAGCGGCAACTGGGTGCCTTCCTTGTAGAACGGCTCGAGTGTCCACAGTGGTACCGTGGGGTCGCCCCAGACATAGTGCACCGCCAGTGCAACGAACGCCGCCAGCACCAGCAGCTGAATGAACATCAACAGGCCATTGACGGTCTTGGCCAGCCGCAGGCCGATTACATTGATCGTTGTTGTGATGCCGATGAATGCCAACACCCAAATGGCTTGTGGCACGCCCGGGAACGCCGAGTGCAGATAGGCCGCGCCAATGAGCCAGATCGCCATGGGCAGGAACAGGTAGTCGAGCAACACCGCCCAACCGGTGATGAAGCCCAGCTGTGGGCTGATCGATTTGCGCACGTAGGTATAGGCGGACCCGGCGACCGGGAAGGCGCGCGCCATGTGGCCGTAGCTCAAGGCGGTAAAGAGCATGGCGATGGCTGCAGCGAGGTAGGCTGCAGGTACCCTCCCTCCCGTGGTCTCGGCCAGGATACCGAATGTGCCCAGGACGATGATGGGGGTCATGTAGGCGATGCCGAAAAGCACCACCGAGCCCAGCGAAAGCGTTCGCTTGAGTGTGGCCATTACTGCTTGCTCCAGCTTGTGATTGTTATTCAGAGTCGAACACGCTGCCGTCTCTGGCGGCCTTGCATTCCAGTAATAGAGCCTGGAAGGGTGGAATTTTCAGGAGGGGATGATCAGTTCGCGAAGACCGTTGGCGTGCTCGACCTGTTCACCCGGCAGCTGGATGCGGCGCTGGGCGATGTAGGTGTAATCGCGCCGTGACTGCTGCAGTTGGTCCATGGCCAGCTCGACGGTTATCCGGCACTCGCCACGGCCGGCTTCGCACAGCAACTGGCCGTACGGGTCGACGACGGCACTGCCGCCGGCGAAGACCAGGCCGCCATCACCATCACCCACGCGGTTGACCATGACCGCAAAGGCCTGGTTTTCCATGGCGCGTGCGGTGATGGCGGTTCTGTGGGTGGGCCCGTACGGGTCCATGTTGCCGTTGGTGATGATGATCAGTTCTGCGCCCAGCTGCCCCAGGGCACGGGCGGTTTCCGGGAATTCGATGTCAAAGCAGATCAGCAGGCCGACACGGATGCCTTTGAACAGGGCTGTCGCAAAACGGTCGCCTGGGGTGAAAACCCCGCAGTCCGATGCCCAAAGGTGGGTTTTGCGATAGGTGAGCGCTACGCCTTCAGGCGTGACCAGCACGGTGGTGTTGTAGAAACGGCCGTCGTCTGCGGCTTCGGCCATCCCGACGACTACGGCAACATTCTGCGCTTGTGCGGCCTGTTGGACTGCCGTGATGCTCGGGCCATCCAGTGGCTCGGCGATGCGGCCGATGTTTTCTTCGGTTGGGAAGCCCATCAGCTGGGTTTCCGGGAAGACCAGCAGATCGGTATCGGCGCCGCAGTTGCCGATCGCTTCGATGGTGCGCTGCAGGTTGTACGCGGTATCGCCATCGCGACCGGCCAGTTGGACAAGCTCTACCTTCATTTCCAATCCTCGACTAACAGCTTCGACCGCCATGCCCTGGCGGTATGGGGTGTAAAAAACGATCCCGGTACAGGTTCGCTCAGCGTAAGCTAGCCCGGATTATGGGGTGGTCATCATGGCGGGGGGTATTACGCCCACGTGGTAACCCAACAGGGGTAGAGGATGAATTTTACGCTGCACGACATCGCCTGGCACCGCTCGGTAGGCCAATTGATCGAAACCCTCGACAAGGACCACTTCTGGACAGCCTTGGTGCGGTTGCTGAACGAGTACGTTGCCTGCGACAGCTGGGTTGCGCTGCTGTTTTCCGCAGGGCGCCCGCAGGTGTTCGCCGAGTGCCCCAGTGCAGACGGCAACCCTGACCCGCTGTTCCAGGACTACCTGAAGGGCTTGTACCTGCTGGACCCTTTCTACGTGGCTAGCCGAGAGGCTGCGGTGTCCGGCCTGGTGCGCCTGGCGGATGTGGCCCCTGAGTGTTTCGAGCAGACGGACTACTACCAGCGCTATTTCCGACTTAACGTGGTTGCCGATGAAATTCAGTTCAACGTGCAGCTGGATGCGCAGCGCACGCTGTGCCTGTCGTTGGGTAGCAAGCGCCGGTTCAGCATCGAACAGGTCACCCTGCTGGAACTGTTGCGGCCATGGGTCACTGCGCTGATGCGCCAGCGGATGACGTTCGAGCGGGAGTTGCTGGAAGAGGCCACCAAACCTGCGCCGCACTGGCAAAGCCGCATGGAGGACAGGGTCGAGCAGATGGAGTCGCCGCTGACCGGGCGTGAGCTGGAGGTGGGGCGGCTGATGCTGAGCGGGTGTTCCAGCAAAGAAATTGCGCGCAAGCTTGAAATCTCCGTGGAGACAGTGAAAGTGCACCGCAAGCATATGTACAGCAAGTTGGGTATCAAATCGCAGTCGGAGCTTTTTTCGCTGTTTCTTCAGGCCCAGCTGGGTTGAATCAGGCTAGCTGTATGGCTCCACTGGCTTGTGATGAATACTGTGGCACCCAGGCCTGCGCTGCATCTTCAGATTCGACTGGTAATTAAAAATGACCCGCCCGCTGTTTGTTTCCATCGATGGGCCCAAGGGCACCGGCAAGACCACGCTTCTGGAGGCGGTTACCAAGGCCTTGCGGGCTGACAACAAGAAAGTGATCCGGCTTTGCGAGAAAAAAAGCGACCCCTACCGGGGGGAAACCATGGCCCTTGTCAATCAACTGGTCAGAAACCCCTCCCGGGACCTGGAATTGAGGGTATGCGAGCGCTTCGCCGAAAGCCGTGCCTGGATTTCCCGACACGTGCTGCCCAGGCAGCCAGCGGGCAGCATCATCCTGATCGATCGCTGGTACCCTTCTGATGCCGCATTTCGCCGCAGCGTGGCGTTCGACGAGATCCTGCGCCTGAACCTCGAGCGAAATGTGCAAGTGCCCGATTTGCATGTCGGGGTCGTCACGGCCCCCGATACTTCATGGGCAAGAGCCGCGGCAAGGACGCGCGGGCTGGGCAGTACGGTGATCCATAGCCTGGTCGAGCAGGTTGCCTGTACCGAAGCGTTCGAGCGTGCGGTTGCGGAACACGGCTGGGTATTGTGCCGTAATGAAGGGGCCATCGAGGATGCAACGCGGCAGATAGTGGCCGAGATCGATGGCGTGCTTCGACCACGCCATCGACCGCAGTGCGATCAGTGCTGAAACAACAGCAAGTACTGGTTACTGCTTCATGGGCATATCCATCATCGACGACTGCTGATCCATCATCTTCATCATCATGTCCATCATTCCGTCGCCCATACCCATGCCACCCTTGGCTCCCGACATTCCCATGCCCGAACCCATGCAGCCCGCAGCATGTTGCTGGTGCAGCATGGCCATGCTCTCCTTCATTGTCTTCATGCCCTCGCGCATGGCGGCCTGGCGCTCGGCAGGGGTCTTCGCGGCTGCGGCTTTGTCATGAGCAACCTGCATCTTGTGCATTTGCTCGCTCATCGCCTTGTGCATGGGCGACTCGGAAGTTGTACTGGCGGCTGGGGCGCTGGTGGAGGCGTCGCCAGCCTGATTTTTGGCTTCGGCATGCGCCATGAATGCACTACCGGCCAGAACAACAGCAAGAACCAACTTCAATTGCGTTTGCATGGCGAACTCCACTTTTATGGATATATACGACGTGCCTCGAGGCCTTGGTATGCCTGGATGATTGCAGTCTAGGCGGCCATCTGGTCGCGAATTTGACCTGCATCAAACAAGTGCAGCTTCATGTACTTTGAATAGGCTGGCTAATCTCATTGAAGTTGTCGGCATAGGGTCGTGGTATTTTTCAGCTTTCTTACTGAACCGTTAATTGTTCTCTTGTTCATGTTCCGGGAGAAATACGATGGCAATTGATTGGCTGGCCTTTACACCATGGTCCGCGCTGGCTGGTGGTGTGTTGATCGGGCTGGGGGCTGGGCTGTTCGCGGTGGTGAATGGCCGTATTGCAGGAATCAGTGGTTTGCTCGGTTCGATGCTGCAGCGAGGCGGGGAAGGGCGCAGAGAAAAGCTTGCCTTTCTTTTGGGGCTGCTGGCAGCCCCGTTGCTTTGGGGGATATTTGCCACGCTGCCGTCAGCCCGTTTCACCACGGCATCCTGGACACTCATCGCAGCGGGCCTGCTGGTAGGGCTCGGCACCCGCTACGGCAGCGGTTGCACCAGCGGCCACGGCGTCTGTGGCCTGTCGCGCCTGTCACCCCGTTCGGCGGTGGCAACGCTGTGCTTCATGGCTACCGGTTTTGCCACGGTGTATGTGGTCCGCCATCTCGTACAAGGGGCCTGACATGCCAGTGTTCAGTGGTTTCATCGCCGGGCTGCTGTTCGGCGTGGGGTTGTTGCTTGCAGGCATGGCCGACCCTGCCAAGGTGCTCGGTTTCCTCGACATTGCCGGGCAATGGGACCCTTCATTGGCGCTGGTGATGATCGGGGCGATTGCCGCAGCATGGATACCGATGCGCTGGGCGAGCGGTCATCCAACGGCCCTGCTGGGTGGGGCGATGCAATTGCCTGGCCGACGCGATGTGGACCGCCGCCTTATCGGCGGCAGCCTGGTATTCGGCATTGGCTGGGGGCTTGCGGGCATCTGCCCGGGGCCGGCCCTGGTGCTGCTGCCTGCAGGGTACTGGCAGGCCTGGCTGTTCGTCGCTGCGATGCTGGTTGGCATGGGGTTGTTCCAGTGGCTTGAGGCGCGTCGTGGTAGCTGACATCCAACTTTCCAGGCCAGACCGCTGTATGTACGCACCTTGGTGGATGCTGCATCATGCCTGGCCATTTACCGCCCCACGGAGAAAACGATGATCAAGACCGGCGAAACACTGCCCGACGTAACGCTTTACCAGTACAGCAACGGCGAGGGCGGCTGTGCAATCGGCCCGAACGCGTTTTCCCTGCACGAGCGCTGCAAGCAGAAAAAAGTGGTGATCTTCGGCTTGCCTGGTGCCTTCACGCCTACCTGTTCGCAGCGGCATGTACCGGGCTACGTGGCCGCGGCCCAGGACCTGTTCGCTGCCGGGGTTGCCGAAATTCTCTGTGTTTCGGTCAATGATGCATTCGTCATGAATGCCTGGGGCGCGAGCCTGCAGGTGGGCGAGGCGGTCAGGATGATTGGCGATGGCAATGGTGAATTCAACGAGGCGCTGGGCCTGATCCAGGACCTATCGGCACGCGGCATGGGTCGGCGTTCGCAACGCTATGCCATGTTGGTCGACGACTTGGTGGTCAGGCACATTGCGGTCGAAGCACCCGGCAAGTTCGAGTGCAGCGACGCTGCGAGCATGTTGGCCTTGCTGCGTTAGTTCGTGAGCACTGAAGGCATGCGCTGTCTCGCTGAAAACTGAGCATGCGGGTGTTTCGCGTACCGCTGGGGAGCGGGTTTACCCGCGAAGAATCCAATGCGGTGCTTGGCACCGGCTTCGCCGGTGTTCGCGGGTGAACCCGCTCCCACAGGGCCCTGCTAAATCAATGATTCATGTGTTGTTCTATGAGAACGGGTACTAAATAGGCCCATCAACCTCCGCTGGGCGCCTCACTCCGGGATGGCTTCAACTGAACCCCCTCCCAACGGGCAATCACCAGTGGTGCGATTGCATTGCCTAGCACGTTCAGCGTGGTAGTCCCGCTTTCAATCACTCGGAAGATGCCTGCGCTACGATCGCTCGTCATTTGGTGGGCGCCAGGTCGACCGCTTCATTGCCCTGGTTCACCCTTCAAACGTTGCCTTGAGCGTGCAGGTTACGCTCTTGGTCCAGCTGATTGTCGAGGCGGCTGTTCAATGCCACTGACAACCTGAACCGGCGCCCCCGGTTCAGGTTTGGCACGCCAGCGACGGCTACGCGGCAAAGTCGGTAGAGAGCGACAGGTCCCGCCACTGGGCCAGCTCTTGCTCTACCGCGCTGTTCTTGGCCTCGATGCGCGCGACGGCATCGCTGCCCAGCGCCAGGCGCAGTGGCGGGTTCGCTGCATTGACCAGGGCCAGCAGGGCTTCGGCCAGCTTCGCAGGGTTGCCGGGCTGGGCATGGTTGGCCGCCTCGGCGTGGTGGCGCATGACGCCGACGGTGGCTGCGTAGTCAGGCAGCTCCAAGGCTGTCTTCACCAGCGATTGGTCATCCAGGAAGTCGGTACGGAAGAAGCCCGGCTCGACCACGGTCACCTTGATCCCCAAGGGGGCCAGCTCCTGATGCATCGCTTCGCTGATGCCTTCGACCGCGAACTTGGTCGAACCGTACACCCCCCAGCCCGTGTAGGCCTGGTAGCCGCCGAGCGACGAGATGTTGATCACGTGGCCGCTGCGTTGGCGACGCATGTGGGGCAGTACGGCGCGGGTTACGTTGAGCAGCCCGAAAACGTTGGTGGCGAACAGCCGTTCGGTTTCGCTGGCGCTGGTTTCTTCTACCGCGCCGAGCACGCCATAACCGGCATTGTTGACCAGCACGTCGATTTGCCCGAAATGCTTGATGCCAGCAGCGACCGCCGCATGGGCGTCCTCTTCGCGGGTCACATCCAGGCGCACGGCCAGCAGGTTCGGGTGCCGGCCAAGGCGAGCCTCGATGGCTTCCGGGTTACGCGCCGTTGCGATGACGGCGTCACCCGCTGCCAGGGCCTGTTGGGCGATCAGGGTGCCGAAACCGCGGGAAGCGCCAGTAATGAGCCAGGTACGCATGTCAACTCCTCCTGTATCCGACCCTGCACCATGCGGGCCTTCTCGATGAGTTGAGCGAACTTTAAAATCTGCGGATTGCTGTGATAATCCCATGAATATTACATAGGCCTTTGAGTAGCTTTCAGTAATGAAGCCAACCAGCACCGCCGATCTGTCCCTGTTCCTGTGCATTGCCCGCCACCTGAACTTCAGCCGCGCGGCAGTCGAGCTGGGCCTTACGCCCTCGGCCCTGAGCCATGCGCTGCGGGCTCTGGAAACCCGTCTTGATGTTCGCCTGTTCAACCGCACCACGCGCAGTGTGGCGCTTACCGAGGCCGGGGAGCGTCTTTACCAGAGGCTGCAACCGGCCTTTCGGGACATCGCCGACGCGCTGGAGGACCTCAACAACTTCCGCGACAAACCGTCAGGCAACCTGCGTATCACTGCCGGGCGCGCCGCAGTAGAGCTCGCGCTACTGCCACTGGCCAATCGCTTTCTGCTGGCGTATCCGGATATACGCCTGGAAATCGTCAGTGACGATGCGCTGGTGGACATGGTGGGCACCGGCTTTGACGCTGGCGTGCGCCTGGGGGAGCGACTCCAGGCGGACATGGTTTCGCTGCCCATCGGCCCTTACCTTCGTTCGGTGGTGGTAGCGGCGCCCGCGTTTTTTGATCGATATCCTGTTCCACAGCACCCGCAAGACTTGAAGCAACTACCTTGCATCGGGCACCGCTTCCCTGGTGGCGCACTTTATCGATGGGAGTTCGAGCGCGGGGGTGTGCAACTGGAGGTCGATGTCCAGGGGCCCTTGGTATTGGGTGACGTCAGCCTGATGCTGGCGCCTGCCTTGCAAGGGCTCGGCCTGGCCTACGTGTTCGAAGACATGGCCAAGGAGCACCTGGAGCGTGGCCATTTGCAGCAGGTGCTGGAGGACTGGTGTCACTACTACCCGGGGCTGTATCTGTACTACCCGAGCCGCCGCCAGGTGCCTGCGGCGTTGAGGGCCTTCATCGAGTTCGTACGGGAGCAGCGCTAGCGTGAGCGTGGCTTTTGGAGGCAGGTAGGGAAGGGCTAAACTGGCGCCAGTTCCAGACGTTCGCTTTTCCGCCGCTGCCTGCATACCCCGGAGGTAACTCATGGCTTCTGCACCTGAAAGGCTCTTTTTCGAGGACTTGCAAGTAGGTGAGTCCTTCATGAGCGGCTCGTATGAAATGACCCAGGAGGGGATCATGAGTTTCGCCTCGGAGTTCGACCCCCAGCCATTCCATACGGACCCCGATGCTGCCCAAGAAACCTTTTTTGCTGGGCTGGCTGCTAGCGGCTGGCATACCTGCGCAGTCACGATGCGGTTGTTGGTAGAGAGTGTTCCAGTGGCTGGAGGGCTCATCGGCGCCGGCAGCGAAATCAGCTGGCCAAGGGCCGTGCGACCAGGTGACCTGTTGCGAGTGACCACAACCATAAGGGAGCTTGCCGCGTCGAAGTCCAAGCCTGACCGGGGCTTCGCTGTCCTTGAGAGCATCACGCTCAATCAGGACGATGCCGTATGCCAAACCACTGTTTCAAGGGTATTGGTGTTTCGCCGGGCAGATGTGTAAGGCCCCGAACTGTCCACATCATTCAATGCTCATGGGCATGCGAGTGAACGGTCAGGGCACCCGGCACCTTGGTCCGTTCGAGCCCGCCGTGGTCCAGCCACCGAAGCGTCTGCTCATAGGCCCGCTCCAGCAACGACTCGGTCTGGTCGAAGTTGAATACCGAGACATCGACCGGGCACAAGGGCGGAACGATATGCAGGCTGGTGAGCGTGCGGAAGTGTTCGATGTCACTCACAAGCTGGCGCATGCTCATCAGGTTGACAGTGTGCAAGGCCAAGGCGACAAGGCCGCGGGGCGGTTGAGTCAAGGCGCAGCTGAGCCCGGTGGGGATTACCACGACATTGCTGGCGCCCAGCGCTACGGCAGTCGAAATAGGCGTGTTGCTTGCCACACCGCCATCCACCAGGAACTGGCCGCCGATCTGCACGCAAGGGAACACCAGCGGTATCGCGGCGCTGGCCAGTAGCGCCTGCTCGAGCTCGCCATTGCGCAGCACTGTCTCGGCACCACTTAGCAGGTCGGTGGTGACGATATGCAGGGGCAGTTTCGCATCCTCGATGCGATGGATCGGCAGCGCCTTGCCAAGCAATCGGTGCAAGGCCGCTGGTTGCAGCAGGAAACCACGCCGTTTGAGCAGGCCTCGGCAGGTATCGAGCCAGGACAACGGAAAGATGTCGGTTCTGCTCAGGCCCCGCCAGAATTCGGCGAGTGTCTCGACACCCTGAGCGTTGGGCCTTGCTGCAAAGTAGGCACCGTTGATGGCGCCTACCGAGGCGCCAACCACCATGTCGAACTGGACTTCGGCTTCGACCAGGGCCCGCAGCATCCCCACCTGGACCGCACCCAGACTGCCGCCGCCAGCGAACACGATTGCGGTTTGCGTAGGCATGATTGCTGTCTCTGCGCAGACGTGTGTCGACTGAGTGTAGTTGGCCGGGTGCCGGCGGGGCTGGTTGCTGCCAGTGCCGCGCACATCTCATTTCTTGCCCGGCAATACCGAACCGAGAACTTGCCTGGCCGTCTGCACGATGACCCCAGCCTGGTCCGGGTCGCCCTTGAGCAGGCTGCTGGCGAACTTCTTCGCCTGTTCAAGCTTGATGTGCGGCGGCAAGGGAGGTACGTCCGGATCGGTCTTGAACTCGATCAACACCGGCCGGTCAGCCGCCAGGGCTCGCTCCCAGGCGCCGGCAATGTCTTCTTCGCGTTCCACATAGATGCCTTGCAAACCGATGGAGATGGCGAACAGGTGGTAGGGCACATCAGGAATCGCCTGTGAGGCCTCGAACTTGGGGTCGCCCTCCATTACCCGTTGTTCCCAGGTCACCTGGTTGAGGTCTTCGTTGTTGAACACCGCGCAGATCCACTGGGGGTTTTCCCACAGGCGCCACTACTTGGCGACGGTGATCAGCTCGGCCAGGTTGTTCATCTGCATCGCCCCGTCACCCACCAATGCCACCACGCTGCGCTGCGGATGGGCGAACTTGGCGGCGATGGCATAGGGTACCGCCGCGCCCATGCTGGCCAGGCCACCGGACAACGAACACTGCATGCCCTGGCGTATCTGCAGGTCGCGGGCAAACCAGTTGGCGCAGGACCCGGAGTCGCTGGTGACGATGGCGTGGTCGGGCAGGCGAGGGGAGAGTTCGTGCACCACGCGCTGGGGGTTGATCGGGTCGGCCTTTACCAAGGCGCGTTTCTGCAGGGTCTTGTCCCAGTCTGCGCGCCAGCCTTCAACCTTGTCGCGCCAACGGCGCTCGGTCTTGTGTTCGAGCAATGGCAGCAGTGCCCGCAGCGTTTCGCTGGCGTCACCGACCAGGTTGACCTCCATGGGGTAGCGCAGGCTGAGCATGTCTGGCTGCAAATCGATCTGCACGCCACGGGCCTGGCCTTCCTCAGGCAGGAACTCGGCGTAGGGGAAGCCGGAACCTATCATCAGCAAGGTGTCGCATTCGCTCATCAACCGATAACTCGGTTCGGTACCTAGCAGCCCGATGGCGCCGGTGACCCAGGGCAGGTTGTCTGCCACTACGGCCTTGCCCAGCAGCGCCTTGGCCACGCCTGCACCAAGCGTTTCAGCTACCGCGATCACCTGTTCGGTGGCTTGCAGTGCACCGGCTCCGACCAGGATCGCCACTTTTCGTCCAGCGTTGAGTACCTCGGCGGCACGTTGCAGGTCCTGCTCGAAAGGCACCACCCTGGGCCTTCTGTAGCCGATGCCGGAATGCACCGTGCCATGGGCTTTCGGTGGTTCGTGGTAGGGCAGGTCCTGCAGGTCGTTGGGCAGGATGATGGCGGTGACCCGGCGTTCGCCGACGGCGGTACGTACGGCGCGATCGAGCAAGTGGCGCACCTGTTCCGGGGTCGAAGCCTGCTGGACGAAGGCACCTGCGACGTCCTTGAACATCGACAGCAGGTCCAGCTCCTGCTGGTAATGCCCGCCAAGCGCTGCTCGCGCCTGCTGACCGACGATGGCCAGCACCGGCTGGTGATCCATGCGCGCGTCATACAGGCCGGTAAGCAGATGTGAAGCGCCGGGGCCGGAGGTGGCAATGCACACGCCCAATTCGCCGGTGAACTTGGCATGGGCGCTGGCCATGAAGGCTGCCATTTCCTCGTGGCGTGTCTGGATGAACTGGATCTTGCCCTCGGCCCGGCTCAACGCCCCAAATACCCCATTGATGCCGTCGCCGGGGTAACCGAAGATGCGCCGCACCCCCCATTGATACATGCGCTCCACCAGAAAGTCGCCTACCGTGCTGGTCATTGCCTTCTCCCGTCCTGTGACCGATAGGGGTCTGGACTTGGCGCGGATCGGGAAAGTTTCAAGCGTGTGCGCACTGGTCTACCGACTGGAACCTTGCATGAGCCATCGGGTTCGCAAGTGAACGGACAACAGGATCAGGATGCTCGACATGAATGCGACAGACACTGCGGGTGCCACCGTGCAGACCTTGTATTTCAAGGACGACGGTGCAACGCCGAACAGCCGTTTCCCGGTATTGCTGTACCGCTTGCAACTCAACCCGTCGCAAGACTGCGCCAGTGCCTTCGAGGCGCTGTTCACCGCACACCAGTGGGTGCCGCTGTGGCGCGGTGGGATCTTCGATTACCATCACTTTCACCCCAATGCTCATGAAGTTCTGGGCATCGCATGCGGCCGGGCGCGGGTGACGCTGGGCGACGAAGCGGGGCAGACCATAAGCGTGAAGTGCGGCGACGTACTGGTACTGCCGGCAGGAACTGGCCATCGCTGCGTCGAGAGCAGCGATGATTTTCTGGTGGTCGGCGCCTATCCCAAGGGGCAGGAAAACTACGATATCCAGCGCCCAGAAAGCGCAGCGCACCAGCAGACGCTGGCGCGAATCGCCTCCGTGCCCGGCCCCGCACAAGACCCGGTCAACGGCACGCGTGGTGCCCTGATGGCGGCCTGGCGCTGAGTGCCTGAGCCGGTCGTCGCCCCTGCTAAACGGCTGCACTCAAGCCAGGATCAATCGAGCTGAGTCGCCCGATTTCATTCAGCCAGCAGGAGTTACAGCGATGGCCCAGTACCTGTACCTGATCAGCTACATCCTCGACAACCAACCCGGCACCTGCGAATTGCGCAGCGACCAGGAAGACCTTAGCCGCGAAGCAGCGCGCGATTACCTCCAAGGCCTGCACCGCAACGAAGCGTCATCTTTCACTGACGTGCAGGTGCAACGTCTGGAGCACGACCATGAGCCAGGCACGTCGCCGGGGCATTATCAGCAACCGTGAAGAGGTGAGGGCTGGCAGATGAAAAGAAGAGGTGAAACCTATAGAAAGTGGTGCGACCCGATCCTGCACCATCAAACCCATGAGGAAACGCTCGGCACCGGCACTTGCCTGGAAGTGCAGACGCGCTTGTCACGCACAGGCGCCACGCAGTTGTTCATTGGCGTCTATCGCACTGACGGTTCGGTGCTGTGCGAACGGATCTATGACCAACGCGCGGGGGAAACCATGAGGCGTGCGTTGCTGTGGGGTGTGGGGTATGCCCGGCGCGTCGCGGGTGAGGGCGAGGCGTTGCGTGGCGAACCAGCCGGTAGCTGATGATTTATCTGGGTTGCGCTGGCTGGAGCCTGTCGAGCCGTTACGCCGAGGCATTTGCGCAGCCCGGCAGCCACCTGCAACGCTACGCCACCCGCTTCAATGCGGTGGAAATCAACAGTTCCTTCTACCGGCCCCATCGCCCGGAAACCTATGCCCGTTGGGCTGCGTCCGTACCAGAGCATTTCCGCTTTGCGGTGAAGGTGCCCAAGGTCATCAGCCATTAGCAGCGGCTCTGCGGGTGCGAGGACGCGCTGGACAGGTTTCTTGCTCAATGCGGGCAGTTGGGCGACCGCCTGGGTTGCCTGCTGGTACAACTGCCGCCATCGCTTGGCCATGCCCCCCAGCATGCGCGACGTTTCTTCGAAAGCTTGCGGCAACGGTATGACGGGCCGGTAGCGCTGGAGCCCAGGCACGCCAGCTGGCAATCGGCTCAGCCGATGCTGGTCGATTTGCGCATCGCCCAGGTTGCCGCGAGCCCGTCGCGCTTCGTTACCGATGCGCAACCGGGAGGTTGGCCGGGGCTGGTCTACTGGCGCCTGCATGGCGAACCGAGGATCTACCACAGCGAGTATCCCGACGAATATCTGCAGCGTCTGGCTGAACACTTGCGGTACAGCCTTGCCGCCGGAGTGCCCACCTGGTGCATTTTCGACAACACCGCCTCCGGTGCTGCGATAGCCAATGCACTGGCTCTGGAGCGGCATTTGCGCTGAGGAAGTGATGGAAGCATGGCGATGGAAAAGAGCGATGACCAACCAGTCAAAATTAATGAATCTTTTTACACGTTGCTCGCTCCATTAGTCTGAATTGGTGAAGGAGAGTGCAATGGCTGGACAGCAGTTGTATGTGATCGAGTACGAGCTTCATGGGGAATTTCGCACCTTCATCATCCGGCTCGAGCGTATGGACAACGCCGAAGCCTGGCACTGGGCAAGTTGCGATGCCGGCGTGGGTATCATTCCACGGTTCGGCCAGCACAAGATCAAGAAGGTCAGCCGGCCGATGGCTGAGCGCTACGGCATCAACAATGTGCGCTGGCGGGTATCGGGCGACGGGCCGGAATTCGTCGCACCGACCATTGATGTAAAGAAGTTCTCCAATAGCGGTACCGGCAATACCTGAAGCTTGTTGTGCGCAAGCCTGCCTGAAATCTTCAGGCAGGCTTGCGCTCATGGGTTCGCTTCCCAAGTTTCGAGGCATCACCACTCTCACTTTCAGGAGCCAGTACGTGCCGCAAATCATCACTCCAGGCACCCCTGAACACGAGATCAGCGAGCGGAACGCCCGCATGTTCGGCTCGCCAAAGGAACGCCTGGATTTCTACCGCCGTGAAATCCAGTACGAGACCAGCATCCTTGCCAACCGCACTGACGCCTATCTAGCTGCCCAGTCGTTTCTGGTGATCGCCTTCGTGTCGTCAATGAGTAACCTCAACCAGAGCTGGGGCGAGATGTTCACGCTGGTGGTTCCCCCGTTTCTCGCATTGCTGGGCGTATTGAGTTCACTCAATGCCTGGCCGGGTATTCGCGCGGCCTACAAGATCATCGAGCATTGGCAAGTGAAACAGAGCCACCTGCTGCGCAGCGAGCCATTGATGGGGCTGGCGTATGACGAATCGCCATTGTTCAGTGAGGCTGAAATTTCAGAGGCCGGGCACCGTAAGTCGTTGTTGTTTTCGCTGCGTACGCCTTGGATATTCCTGGTCTTCTGGATGGTTCTCGGTATCTACGCGGTCTTCATCCAGCTGGCGTGAGCAGCACAGCTGCACCCCCTTACAAGGCGGTGCTGCGATCGTTGTCGACGCTGATTACCGCCACATGCAAAGCCTCTGCTCCGGTACCAGCAACCAAGATTGATTGCGCTATTTTCTTTGGTCCTCTGGACAAATGTCATAGATCACAAACGCTGAACTCCTGCCACCTCACCTGCGTCCCTCGAATGAATGCCCCAATAAAAGCGGCACTCACCCAACAATCAGCTTCGAGGGCGAAACGATGGACAAGACCAATCAAAGTTCGACATCTCCACCCGGTAGCACCCAGGAGCATGCCTTTATCGACGACGCCGGTGCGCTGCTTGGCGAGGCCAGGCACAAAGGCAGCGAGCAGTTCGAACATTACCGCGATAACGCAGCCGATCAGCTTGATTCGCTCGAGGAAGGTGCGCGTTCGGCGGCAGCTGCACTGCAAGGCAAGGACAGTCTCGGGCTGTCGCAGTACCTGAACCAGGCAGCAGAGTGCGTGGGTGAGTTCGCCGAACAGGTACGCCATGAAAGTGCCGAAAGCCTGCTGCAGCGTGGTGCTCAGTTGGCCAGGAGCAACCCGGCGCTATTCCTGGCCGGTAGCGTCGCCATCGGGTTTGCCGTATCGCGTTTCATGCGAGCCAGCACCAGCCATGAGTCCACCACCCCTGCGTCGTCCGGTGATTGGCAACAGTCCCACCCCGCGCAGCCAGTGCCTGATCGTGGTAGCGACGTATCCACCCGTGAACCTTTCACCCCAGTCGACCCAGTCGGCCCTGGTGCAGGCACGCCGGTCAGTGGCAGCCCGTTCGAACGCGATCCTCTCAAAGGAGGTGAATGATGAACAAAGAACCCTTGCATACCACCCCGAGCTTGCACACGGCGGAAGACGACGCCGTCGGTGTTGGCGGTTTGTTGCGCCAGCTGATGCGGGAAGTACCGGACCTGTTCACCAAGGAGCTGGCGCTGGCCAAGGCAGAGCTGCAGCAGAACCTCGCCACCCTCAAGGCCGGCACGGCTGCGGTGGCAGCGGGTGCGATCGTGATGCTGGCGGGCTTCGTCATCCTGTTGCTGGCGGCAGTCTACGCCTTGGCGACGGTGCTCGAACCCTGGCTGGCAGCCCTGATCGTGGGCGCGGTCACCTTGGTAATCGGGTTCATCATGTTGCAGTCGGGCAAGAAACGGTTCGAACCCACGCACCTGGCCCCTGACCGTACCTTGCATGCCATGCAGCAGGACAAGGACACGCTGAAGAGGAAACTGCCATGACCACTTCCTTCGAACATGAAGCGCACAAAGACCCTGACTTGCTCGAGCAGGAAATCAACGCCAAGCGCGAGCACATCAGCGATCTGGTGGACGCCCTCGAACAGCGCCTGAGCCCGGGCCAGATGGTCGACCGGGTCCTGGCCTATGCCAAGGGCAATGGCGGCGAGTTCTTCGAGAACCTTGGCACCACCCTCAAGAACAACCCCGTACCCGCAACCCTGACGGTATTGGGCCTGGCCTGGCTGGGCCTGAACCAGAACCGCCCCTTCAACCCCGGGCCTGCGCACCATGGGCCTGGGTTGGGCGAAAAGCTCGGCGACGCGGTGGACACGGTGAAGGGCGCTTTCGCGCAGGCGGGGGAGGCAGTGCACGACGCTAGCCAGAAGGTGCGCATGAAAGCCCATGACATGCGCGATCGGGCCAGCGAAGTTGGCAGCGGCGCTCGCGACTCCGTGGGGGCTTCTGCGGATACCCTGCGCCATTCGGCACATAAAGCCGCAGATCAGGCCACGGCTCTGAAGGGCCAGTTCGATCATCTGCTTCAGGAGCAACCGCTGGTATTGGCCGCTTTGGGGATAGCGCTGGGTGCGGCATTGGGGGCGGCGCTACCCAGTACCCGCAAGGAAGACCAGCTGATGGGCGCCAGCAGCGATCGCTTGACCGACACGCTCAAGGCCAAGGGCCGCGAGGTGAAGGCGTCGGTCGAAGAGTCGCTCGATCAGGCGGGTGGTAAAGCGTCGACACAGGCGGAGCGCAAGCCTGGAGACTCCGACCTTTCCTCAGGGTTGGGCTTCAATTCCTGATCCCGCTGGATGTGCGTCGCCGGCCCCTCTGCCTGCGCAGAGGGCTGGCGGCTCATCACGAATGTTGTAGGCCCAGGCTGGGAATGGCTGCGCAATGTCGCTACGCTTTGGCCCACGCGCCAGGTCAAGAATTCGCCACAGTGAAGAAAACAGTTCGGTTTGATGATCTTCAGGTCTTCGTCACAACAGCCTTTGCCGGCAGCTTCTCGGCAGCGGCCAGGTTGTTGGATATTTCACCGGCCTTGGCCAGCGGGGCTGTCCAGCGACTGGAAAGCAGCCTGGGTGCCAGGTTGTTCGTGCGCTCCACGAGGCGTTTGCGGCTCTCGGATGATGGCGAGCGATATCTGCCCCATGCCCGTCAGGCCTTGGACGCACTGGACGCCGGTGAGGTGGCGCTGACCGAAGGGAGAGATGAGATCGCGGGTACACTTCGCCTGTCCATCCCTTCGGATATTGGCAGGAATCTGCTGCTGCCCTGGCTCGACGATTTCCAGCGGTTGAACCCCAAGGTGACGCTGCAACTGCGGGTCAGCGATCAGGTGGCCGACCTTGTCGGCCAGCAACTGGATGCGAGTATCAGGTATGGGCAACTGGCAGACTCCAGCCTAGTTTCACTGATGCTCGCCCCAGGGAATCGCAGAACGGTCTGCGCCTCACCTCGTTACTTGGCACGACATGGGGCGCCAGACGCTCTGGAAGACCTGGGCAGGCATAATTGCCTGCGCTATGTGATGGGCGAGCAGACTTACGAGCGATGGAGCTTCCATTTGCCCGATGGAATCAAGACCGTCCAGGTTACAGGCGACCGCTTGAGCGATGACGCCGATGTCGTTCGGCGCTGGGGTGTTGAAGGATTGGGGATCGTTTACAAATCCAGGCTGGACGTTCTGGCGGACATACGCGCTGGGCGGCTGGTCGAGTTGTTTCCTTGGGATTACGGCCAACCTGCGCCGTTGCAACTGGTGTGCGCTCATCGAACCTCGCTCACACCTGCTGTGCAGGTGCTCAGAGCGTTTCTGGCGGAGCGATTCGAGCAGCTCATCGCTGCTGATGGATAAGCTGACGGGGCTCATGGCCCCGCCTTGGTTACCTTGACTGGATGAATGCTCAGAAGCCTTCCAGGACAATCTTGCCTTTTGCCTTGCCGCTTTCGATCAGGGCATGGGCGCGTTTGAGGTTGCTGGCATTGATGCTGCCGAAGTGCTCGCCAACGGTGGTCTTGATGACCCCTTCGTCGACCAGCGCCGAGACTTTCTCCAGCAGATGGTGCTGCTTGATCATGTCCTCGGTCTGGTACAGCGAGCGGGTGAACATCAGCTCCCAGTGCACCGACAGCGATTTGCGCTTGAACGGCACGACATCAAGATGCTCAGGGTCATCGATCAGCGCGAGCTTGCCCTGTGGGCGCAGGACTTCGACGATCTGCGCGAGGTACGCATCGGTGTGAGTCAGGCTGATCACGTAATCCACTGGGTTGAGCTGGAGTTGCTCCAGTTGCAGGGCAAAGGATGCCGAATGGTCGATGACGTGATGTGCTCCGAGTTCGCTGACCCAGGCCTGGGTTTCAGGCCGTGACGCGGTACCGATCACCTTGAGCTGGGTACGCTTGCGTGCAAGCTGTACCAGGATCGAACCAACCCCGCCGCCGGCACCGATGATCAGCAGGCTCTTGCCAGCGCCGCCATTTTCCTCAACACCCAGGCGGTCGAACAGCAGCTCCCAGGCGGTGATGGACGTCAGCGGCAAGGCTGCGGCACTGGCATTGTCCAGAGTACGAGGCTTGTGCCCGACGATGCGTTCGTCGACCAGGTGAAATTCGCTGTAAGTGCCCGGGCGGTCGATCGCGCCGGCGTAGAACACTTCATCGCCAGGCTGGAACAACGACACCTCGGCGCCGACCTCGCGAACGACGCCCACGGCATCCCATCCCAACACCTGGGGATGGGCGCCGCTGCGGCTGGCTCTGACCTTGGTATCGACCGGGTTTACTGCGATAGCTTTGACTTCCACCAACAGGTCCCTGGCGCCGGGCGTGGGTTTGGGCAGTTCGTGCTCGTACAACGATCGGGAATCCTGGATCGGGAGGCCGGGGGTGTCGTAGACGATTGCTTTCATTGGGATGTGACCTTTCAGGTAAACAGTGGTAACAGGCTAATCGTGTCGGCCCCCCTGAAAAACCGGGCTATTGCCGGAACACTTTCCGCGTTTCGCTGAAAATCGGCTAGCTGCCGCCCGGGTTGAAAGGGCTCCCTTGGACCGGGCGGCAGCAATCGGCAGCCTTGTGGTGGAACGTTGCCAACAGACTGCGCAACGTTGTCGGGATTCGGGAATTGGGTCAGGCAACAGGGATCGGGTTCTCAACCAGCGCCAGGTTGAACTGGTGAATCAGTTCGTGTTCGTTCAGGCCCTGGTTGGCTCGCAGCGGGACGACACGATCCACCAGGACTTCCGTGGTTGCGGATTCGAGCTTGACCAAGGTTTCCTGGATAAAATCATCCAGCGGCATGGCGCGCTCATCACCGCTCTTGTGAATCAGATCGGTGTCCACCCAAGGGGGCGCAATTTCCAGTACCTTGACGCTGGTGTCACGCAGGCTGAACCGTTGCGACAGTGAGTAGGAGTGGATGGCGGCCTTGGTCGCCGAATACAACGCGGTGGCCGCTAGCGGCAGGTAGGCCAGAACCGAACTGTTATTGATGATGCAAGCATCCGGTTGGCGCTTGAGGTGCTCGACGAAGGCCGCGCTGACGCGCACCGGGCCGAGCAGGTTGGTCTGCAGCAGGCTCACTGCTTGTTCGTCGTCGAGGTCCCCGGAAGCCGGATTGTCGAACGGCATGACGCCGGCATTGTTGATGATCACGTTCAATGCAGGATGGCGGCGGATCACATCCTGGGCCACCTCCTTGATCTGCTGCGGATCATTGATGTCCAGGCGCACTGTATCGATCCCCGGGTTGGCCTGGGCGATTTCATCCAACAGTGCCTGACGGCGCCCCGCAACGATCACTTTATTGCCACGTTGGTGGAATGCCTCGGCCAGGGCGCGGCCGATGCCTGAGGTACCGCCGGTAATGAAAATGGTGTTTGCGCTAAGTTTCATGATCCGTCTCCTTGCATTGTTCAGTTGGCGTTGTAGCGAGGGGCAAGCTGATTGCTGGACAACTGGCCGAACAGGGCTTGCCGGCTGGCCTCGTAGCGTTCGAAGGACTTCAGGTCATGCATCGAGGGGATAGAGATCAGTACCTCGTCGTCAAAGTCCTGCAGGGCACCGTCCACCAGGTCCTGGGCCGACATCACGATGCCCGGATCAAGGTTTTCGACCGGCAAGCCGCCGATCTGCCAGAAGTCGGTGGCGGTGGCTCCTGGCAGCACTGCCTGGATCCTTATGCCTTTGTCCGCAAGCTCCTTGTGCAGGGACTGGGTAAAGGCGGTGACATACGCCTTGCTGCCACCGTACACACCATTGAGCAGCTCCGGCGCCAGGCTGACAACGGACGAGATGTTGATCACGGCGCCTTGCGCACGGGCGACAAATCCGGGGATGGCCGCGTAGGTGAGGCGGGTGAGGGCGGTGACGTTGAGGGTGATCATTTCAGCCATGCGCTCGACATCACTTTCCAGCAGGCTGGTGTGGGTGCCTATGCCTGCGTTGTTCACCAGCAGGCTGATACTGGCGTCCTCGCGCAATTTCCGCTCTACCTTGGCCAGGTCATCTGTGTTTGCCAGGTCTGCCGGAAACACCTCCACGTTCTGCCGGGTTTCCGTAGTCAGCCGGCTGGCCAGCGTATTGAGGCGCTCCCGGTTGCGGGCCACCAGCACCAGGTCGTAACCCCGACGCGCCAAGCGTTCTGCGTAGATCGAGCCGATGCCGGTAGAGGCGCCAGTGATGAGGGCAGTGCCTTTGAATTGCTGCTTCATGGTCATGCTCCGTTGTTGGATGTGGAGCCCATGATGCAGAAGGTCGTCTTTGTCTTAAACGACACATATGGTACGTTTTCAGGACATCTAATGTGGAGCTCCAACCATGCACCGGGTCGGCTATCTCATCACCGAAGGTTTCCAGATCATGTCGCTGGCGACGCAGGCCGTGTTCGAGTTCGCGAACATTGTCGCGGGCGAAACGGTTTACAAGATCCAGAATTTTTCCATCGGCGGCGGCACGGTGCGTTCTTCCCTGGGCATGTACATGGACACGCTGCCGTTGGGCGCTCCTGGTCTGGCTGATACCTGGATGATCACGGGAACCCTGACGCCGCTGACTCCGCCAGGCGAGGAAGTGCTGGCCAGCGTCAGAGGCTTTGTCGATGGCGCTCGACGCACTGCCGGTCTGTGCACCGGCTGTTTCGTGTTGGCCCAGGCAGGCGTGCTGGACAACCGGCGGGCCACGACACATTGGGCCTATGCGAAAAAGTTGCGTGAACTGCACCCGAAGATCGAAGTGGAAGAAGACCGAATCTTCATTGTGGACGGGCAGATCTGGACGTCCGCCGGGATGACCGCCGCCCTGGACATGGCACTGGGTATGGTGGAAAAAGACCTGGGAACCGAGATGGCCAGGTCAGTGGCACGCAAGCTGGTGATGCATCAGCGGCGCTCCGGAGGGCAATCGCAGCATTCCGAGTTGCTGGCGCTTTCGCCGAAGTCTGATCGGATACAAAACGCCCTGGATTACGCACGCAAGCATTTGAGCCGTCCACTTAGTGTCGAAGAGCTCGCCGAGTCCGTGCATTTGAGCCCCCGACAATTTACCCGCGTATTCACTGCCGAGACAGGTCAGTCACCTGCCAAGGCTGTGGAAAGCCTGCGTCTTGAGGCTGCCCGCCTGATGATCGAGCAGAGTCGCCACAGCCTGGATGTGGTGGCGAAGGAAACCGGGTTCAGGGACCGGCGGCACATGCGGGAGGTGTTCATTCGTGGTTTTGGTGTCCCGCCTCAAGCCGTGCGAAGAGATGCCCGGCGGGTCGTATTGGTTGAATGACAACGCACGCAGCCCGGTGGATGTGCGCTTTCTGGCTCTGATCCACTACACAGGAAGCAGGTGTTCTCGTTCAAGCAACTCGATGTTTGATGGCTTGACCCGAACTTCGTGAAGCTCTGGGGCAGTGAACCAGCGGCACTCGACTATCTCGTGATCTGCAGCAGGCTTTGCTCCCGCTTCAACAGGCAGCTGATAGAGGTAGTGCTCCTCACCTGCGAGCACGTAATGGTTGAGGAATCGAGCACCATTGAAGGGTAGGCAAGTTTCCTCCATCAGCTCGCGCTGCGCTGTATCCAGGTGGTGCTCGCCTGGGTCAATCTTCCCGCCTGGCAACGCCCATTCAGCGCCTTGCTTGCGCACGAAAAGGATGCGCCCTGCTTGCAGGCAAATGACAGTCGAGTGTCGTTCTCTGGCGTTGTTCATCATGCCCCTCCCGGACCATGGAGGTGGCATCAGGGCAGCAATCACCCTGATGCCCGCTGCTGATTATCAGCGCTCTTTATCCCACTGCTGCTGATCATCTGCCTGGTTTTGCTGACCACCCATGCGGTCCTTGTCTTGCAGGTTCTGGTTCTGCTTGTCGGTTGAACCCTGGCCGCCCTGGCTGCCCGTATCACGGGAACGTTCCCAGTCCTTGTTCATCTTGTCCTCAGGTTTTTGGCCGGATTGGCTGCCACCTTGCTGCTGACCGGGCATCCGCCCCCCCGAACCTTGGCCGCCTTGCTGGCCAGCCCCGGCAGTATTGTTGCCCATGCCGGTGTCAGCATTGCCCTGGTTGCCACCTTTGTCTTGATTGTTTGCCATGATCGCTTACCTCGTGTCAGACACAGGAAGGTCTGTGTGTACTGTTATGACCGAGGCCCGTTCGCGCGGTATGCAAGGAATATTTGGCTAGCTGACTAAACGCATGAATTTCAGGGGTACGAGATTTTGGTGTGTGGACAGGAAGGTGCCTGAAGGGCAGCGCCATCTGCGAAACCCTGTTCGGGGCGATCGGTGATCGCCCCTTTTGCGGTTCAGGGGCGGTCCTTGAGGGTTTCGAAGGCTTTGACGCTTTTGATCAGGCTTTTGTTGCTGGCGGAGCCGGCACTGTTGAACAGGAAAGAGAAATCCGAGGCCAATGACGGGCTGCCGGCAATCGTCGCGTACTGATGGCACTGATTGCAGTCATCACCCTGCACGTAGGTCTCCATGGTGGTGTTGGCCACCGGCACGTTGCCCTGGCTGATGAACGGCCCGTACGACAGCGGCACTTGCGCGTTGGCGCCCGGTTCCGGGCTGGGCGGATTGGGGGCGAGGGTCCAGAGTACGTTGATCAGCTTGTAGTACTGGAACACCGACTTGCCTTGGCTGTGCTGCGCGAAGTTGGCTTGTACCGCGCTGTTGAGGGCCTGCAGGTCGCCGGGCACGGGGTGTTCGCGGGTGGTCTGTACCGGCTGGTCGCGTGGGAAGAGATCGGTGCAGTCCTTGTCGGGATGCGTTTGCTTGCACTGGATACGGGCTTGGTTCGGTGTGCACTCGGGGCCGTCGCCACAGTCAGGGTTGTTGAAGGCGAACCCGTTCGGCGGGGTTTGTTGCGGCGGGACCTGGGCCGGTTCGGGCACGTTGTCCACCTGCTCGAAGGTGGTCCAGATGAAGTTGGGCGAAGCCTGGGTCTTGTTGATGATATGCAGGCCCACCAGCCCCACCACCTCCTGGGTACACTCCAGCGTGTCGGGGCGTTTGAGCCAGGCGACGGTAGTCAGGTAGCGCCCGAACAGCTCGGGTTTGCCGGTCAGAACCCGCCAGGCGGCCTTGAGCTCGATCGCGCCCAGTTGCTCCTGTGGCACTGGGGAGGTTGGCAGTGAGCGCATCGGTTCGCCGATGGGCAGCGACAGGCCCTCCGGTGTCTGGCCGTCGAGGTTTTGCGCGACCTTCAACTGGTTGGCAGCGTCGTAGAGCCCCTTGTCGACGATGTAGTCGAACTCGGCCTTGCCCACCTTGCGTTCGAAAAACACCAGCTTGCCCGCCTGGTCCGTCAGCCAGCCGCCGGACGCCTCCATGACCGGGTCGGGAATGGACGCAAGTGTCCCGGTCGACAGGTGGAAACCGTGCAAGGCATTGATCGCGCCTTCGGAGGTGGCGTTCATGAACTTGCGTGCGCCCACCTTGAGCGCCTTGAGGCTACCCTGGGTGCTGCAGCCGGACGGCACCAGGGTTTGCACACCCCAGCCGGTAGGCGTGGGTGCGCCGGGCAGGAAGATGTCGTTGGCGTCCTTGTAGCTGGCCCATACCGGGGCCACGCTCATGGGCTGACCCGGTGCGGAGGGGACCCCGAACTGCGCCAGCGTGCTCTGCATGTCGGGTTCACCCGCAAGGCTGGCGGTGGCCGGCCAACCGGGGTTCACCGGCCAGTTCAAGGCAATGAACAATTGCCAGCCAAAGCAGTTCATGAACGCCTGGCTGGTGGCATTGAAGTTGTTGACCGGCAGGAATCCCCCGCTAGCCGGGTTGAACACCAATTGCTGCTGTACACAGGTATCGGCGTCCGACAGCGTGGCCGCCGTGGCAAGTTGCGGGGTCGACAGGCACAGTAGAATGCCGCACAGCAGCGACAGAAGACTCAAGCGTGACCTGGGCATCATTGCGCTCCTTGCAAGCTGTGAAGCCGCACCCGAAGGTGCGGCGGTAGAAGGGCGTAAGTGGCGTAAGTGGCGTGGCTCAGGCGCCAGGCACCAGCGCCAGGCCAGATTCCCAAGGGTGGTCTGTCGCGCTCACGTTCACATCTTCACCCGGGTTGAGGGCACGCACTGCCACCAGGCCGGGTGCTGCGGAGGGGCTGACCGTGATGGTCAGAATGTAGGCCTGGGTGCCGCCCGAGTTGGTCTGGCCAGGAATGGCCGATGCGTCGGGCAGGTACTGGGTGACCTGCGCCGTCACCCCGGGGTTGGAGAATTGCACCCTTGCATTCTGCGCCGTGGTAGTCGGGTCGGCACCTTGCACCACCAGCACGAACTGGTTGCTGCTACCCGGTGCAAGCCAGGCGGGCAGGTCGGTGGGGGATTGCCCGTAGAACAGGTCCAGCGGCAGCAGTTGCACTGGCCAGGGTTGCAGGCCGGCCACCCGGTCCTGCACGCATGGGAACGCTTGAGGCGTGGTGCTGAGCGGCTTGACGGTGACGCTCAGGCCGACCAGCAGTTGTTGGGCGATGACCCACACATAGTTGACCTTCTGGTTGTTGATGGTGATGTCATTGATCGAGAAACCAGCGCTTTCCGGCACCTCGAACACCGCCTGCAGGATCTGGTCGGAACCATTGGCGGCCGACTTCGCCGTACCGCGCGTGATGCGCCAGTACTGGCTCACGTCCTGGCCTTGCGGGCCCTTCCAGGCGCTGAAATCGGTGGGCTGCTGCAAGTACAGGCCAATGGGGTTGGTCAGCGACAGTCGGTTGTTCACCGCCGTGGTATTGGCCATGAAACCGATGTGCGGATCAGAGTTGCGATAGTTTTGCCCGTACTGCGCGCAGCAGATCAACGACTGGGCGTTCTGGCTGCTGCTCACCGGGCGCAGGATGGTGGCGGCGGCGGCCAGGTACACCTCGGCGCTGAGGGTATTGGGGCCGGAGGTCAGGTGCATCGCACCGCCGTACTGGCCGGGTACACAGGCCGTTCCGGCGTTCCATTTGTTGACGGTGTCATAGGCCGGCTTGCCGGTGGTGGGGTCGATGACCGGGTCGCCGGCTTTGCCGGTCGGGCAGTCGACGGCGTAGCGCAGGTACAGGTCTTCGAGTTGCACGTTCGGGTCGATGTAGTCGCGATACAGGCCCAGTACTGCGTTCGGGTCGATGCGCCACATGGTCAGGAAGTACGCGGGGTTTTCGCAGGTGAAGGTGATCTTGCGCATGTTGCCGTTGGCATCGCGTACGATCGACCACTCGCAGTACTCGTCGAGCCAGCCCCGTGGGCCGGAAGGCGAGAACGCCGTGTACTTGCCGTTCCAGTCGATGCTCGGGCAGCGCTTGGCCGGCAGTTGCAGCACGGTACCTTGCTTGTTGGGGTCGTAGAGCATGTAGAGGGTGTTGTCGAGGGTGATCTGGCCGTGGTCGGTCAATTCCATCACCTGGTCCAGGGTCATGGCCTTGCCACCCAGCTGGGGAATGACCGCCGCACCGTTGTTGTAGAAGAACGTCCAGAGCCGGTTGGGGAAGGGCGCCCAGGTGATCGCCGGGGCGGTCACGTCGCCGAAACCTTCCACCAGCGGGTTGTAGTAACCCGAGCGGGGGGCGTCGTTCAGGCCCGACCAGGGGTTGCCGATGATCGACGATTCGGTCCAGCCGGTGAGGTTGTTGTTCCAGTCGGTTTCAAACTGCGGCAACTGGTCTTCCAGGCCCAGCTTGTTGTAGTCCTTGGGGGCTTGGCCGGCGGGAGAGGTGAACTGCTTGAAGGGCGTGCTCATGTCGGTTCTCCTGATGTGCGTGAGGTGGAAGCAGAGCAGCAGCCGGCGACCGGGGGCGGGCCGGCGAGGGTCTGGCGCGGGTCGTCCCACACCAGTTGGGCGATGAAACCGGGCAGCGTCGTGTATTCGTCAGGCGTCAGCACGCGGCCGCTGTCGAGGTGGGTCACCACCAGCGACAACTGCACCGCGTCGCCGCGGGCAAGGCCCAGCGCAGCGGCGTTGCGGGCCGCATTCAGTGCGCGGGACACGCCGTGGGTGATGCATCGGCCCTTGTCGTCCACCAGCCCCATGCCGATACGGCTGAAGCGCCCCACGTAATGGGGGTTGTCGGCGCTGATGTGCTGCGTGGCAGCGTCGGGCTGGTCGAGAAAGACATCGATCAGATAGGTGTCATGGGTGCAGCGCACGTGATCGAACACCACCCACGGCCCGGGCCCTGCGGCGTTGCCCGCGGCAGGCCCGGCTGTTGCGCTGTGCTTGCAGCAGGCGCCGGTGGCCGCCTTGGGCGCGCCGAATTGTGGGGCCACCGGCACGCCGTAGTCGTAGCCGATGTGCCGGCTGTCCTGGGCCATGTCGCCGATGGTGGTGTAGCGCCAGGCGTCGGCGCTGGTGAATGTGAGCTGCGTGGCATCGTGACCGGAGAACGGCTGGAGCAGGCACTGCGTGGTGAATTGCGCCCCGGGGTTGGCCCTGATCCATACCTCGAGCATGCGATCGATGTTGGCGTGGTAGGAGCAGAACACCGGGTCGAAGGCGGTGTAGGCGTTGTCGGCCATGTCACCGCCGATCCAGCCGTGATAGTTGTCGTGGGGTTGCTCGTACAGGCCGTCGAAGTTGAGGGCACGGTTGGGGTACAGGCTGTCCTTCTGGGGCGGGTCGAACACCGGGATGTTGGCCCACGGATAACCGGGCACGCCCTGTGGTTGGCTGAAGGTGGTGAACTTCAGGGCATCCACCACCTGTTGCTGGAAAATCCGGCTCATGCCGAACAAACGGGTGCGCTCCGAACGCGAGTCGTCACCGTGGGTGTAGAACAACCGGTCGCGCTGCACATACCGGCAGTCCACCCCTTTGACCGCACCGCTGGCGCACACTTTCGAACAACCATCCTTGGCGGCCGCGTAGCGCAGGGGGTTGGGCCGGGTTTCGCCGGTGTGGGGGTGCACATAGGTTTCATCGAGAAAAGCCTGGGGCAGGCCGGCCTGGGGGCTGCCGTCGACGCTGGCGTCTTCGGCCATCCAGTCCCAATAGGGAATGGCACAGTCGATCAGTTGTTCCAGATACAACAGGTAGGCCCGGTGCCAGAGGGCAAACGCCTCCTGATAATGCAGGCACCAGTTGGTGTGGATGTAGGCGTAACGTTGCCAGGGCGAACCACTGTCGGGGTCGCCCACCTGCATTACATCGTCCAGGCGGGCGCGGTACAGGTTCAGTTCCTCAAGGGTCAGGGCGCGGATGTCCTTTCTCACCCGCCTGACCGATTGGGGCAGGTCGGGTGGTGGGATGCGCTCGGCCAGATCGAAGGGAGAATCGGCGTTCAGGCGCCAGCCCTGGTTGACCCACAACCTGAAGGTTTCCAGCGCATCGATCGGCCAGAACTGTTGCTGGTCGAGGGTCAGCGGCATGTTTCGCGAGGCCAGGTGCTGGTAGATGGTTTCTGACCAGGTTTTGACCGAGCCCGGGTCGTCCAGGTAGACGAAATAGGCGTTCATGCACCCGGTCCAGGAGGCTGCCACGGCCGCGCGCTGCGCAGCAGGAATCCAGTAGGGAGCGGTAAAAAGGCCGTGGATGTCCGCGGTCCATGTCGGTTTCGCGATGATCATAAGGTCCCTCTCATGCGCCCCGCAGGCCATATTCGGCCGGGCTGCTAAGCTCAGTTGATGGTAAAGAGCTGGCGCGCAGGGAATCGTGCAAATTGGCGCGTCCTTGCGGCGGATTCATTGCAGTTTTTCAGGGAAGACACGTGAAAAATGACAGACGCCATGGATCTGAAGATTCTGGGAAAGCTGCAAAAGGATTGCAGCCAGAATCTGGAGTTGCTCAGCGACAGCGTTGGGCTGTCTTCCACCAGTTGCTACCGGCGTATCAGGCGCCTGGAGAGCGCAGGCATCATCAAGGCCAAGGTCGCGATACTGGACGAGCGCAAGCTTGGCATTCAGGTGACTGCCTTCTTTCTGGTGAAGCTGGACCGCGACAGCAACGACATTGACCGCAAGATGCAGCACATCCTGGCCAGCCACCCGGAGATTCAGGACTGTTACCTGATGACGGGCGAGTTCGATTTCGTGATGGTTGCCAAGTTTCGCGATGCCACCGAGTACACCGACTATATCTACCGGTTTCTCGACACTTACCGGGATATTCCGATTCGCACTTATTCCTCGACGCTGGTGGTGCGTACGGTGAAGAAATCATATGAATTGCCGCTGGGAGGAGGGTTGCAGCAGGCTGTCGATGCCTGACAAAGCTAGCGCGGTACCCTGAACCGCTCGTGATACTCAGCATTTATTCAGAGGTAGATTGCTGCCGTTGCGTCGGAAGAGTACAGATGTGCTCCTTGATTGAGCAAAGGCTCAGTTTGAGTGGACGCTTGTCGCTGCCAGGCCTGCGGCGATATTCCCTCGGCCTTCACGAATGTGCGGCAAAAGTGGGACTGATCGCAGAAACCGCACTCCAGTGCGATCTCAGCGAGCATCATTCCCGAGCCCCCCAGTAGCTCCTTGCTTTTGCGCAACCGTTGTTCACGCATCCACTGTTGCGGGGGCACGTGCATGGTATCCCTGAACATTCGTGTGAAATGGCTACGCGACAACGAGCAGGCTTGGGCGACTTCCGTAACGGTTATGCCAGTGTCCAGGTTCTCCAGCATTAACCTCTTGGCAGTCGTGACCTGCCAGGGCTTGAGGAGCCCGGTCGTTTTCAGTGCGACAGTCGCCAGCACAGTGCAGTGATCACTGTTCATACAGATCCATCAATCAGTGAAATGGGCACGTTTAGAGTGGGCAGGGCAGGCCACTGCAGCCTCGGGCGGGCTACAGACGATAACGCTCGATTCGATGGCCTGGCTCAGCCAGCCGGCGTACCCATCAGCGGGTCAATGAACAGCCCCTGGATGCAGGGGCTGGCAATGGTCAGACAGCGGCAGCAACCGGGGCCAGGGTTGGGCCGTGCTGAACGCGCTCTGGTGCTTTGTGCACCATGGTGTAGGCATAGTCGACACCCATGCCGTAGGCGCCGGAGTGTTCTTTCACCAGTGCCATGACGGCATCGTAGGTGTCGCGGTTTTTCCAGTCGCGTTGCCACTCCAGCAGCACTTGTTGCCAGGTCACCGGAACCACGCCTGCCTGAATCATGCGCTGCATGGCGTAATCGTGGGCTTCCTTGGTGGTGCCACCGGAGGCGTCGGCAACCATGTAGATTTCATAGCCGGCATCGTTCATCGCCGACAGCGCGAAGGTGGTGTTGCACACCTCCGTCCACAGGCCGGAAACGATGATCTTGTTGCGCCCGTTTTTCTTCAGCGCGTCACGCACCTTCTGGTCATCCCAGGAGTTCATGGAGGTTCGCTCCAGCAGCGGAGCGTCGGGGAAGACGGCGAGCAGTTCGGGGTAGGTGTGCCCAGAGAAGCTTTCAGTCTCGACCGTCGTGATGGTGGTGGGCACATTGAAGATCCTGGCTGCCTTGGCCAGGCCCACGGTGTTGTTCTTCAGCGTCTGGCGGTCGATGCTCTGAACGCCGAAGGCCATCTGTGGCTGCTGATCGATGAAGATCAGCTGGCTGTTGAATGGGGTCAGTACTTCAGTTTTCGGATTGTTCATTTGTGTTCCCTGTCACCTGGATGATGGTCATCGCACAAGTCACGGCGCCTGTTTTCTGCAGGCTGTGCTGAGGCACTGGATGACGTCCTCAGTGATGCCCGTTGCTTGAGTCCGAGAACAAGATAGCCAATCGCAGAACGAAGCGGTGGCGCACTTTTGCGCTCTCAAAGGCGCATTAATGCGCCCTTCGTTTGTTCATCCTGTTGCTAGTATTCGCACGCAAACGCGGGTCTACCTGATCCGGTTTACGCCAGGAGAAAGCGATGGCAGCTTCACAACCACTCAACAAACAAACCGCTTATTGGGGCGTTCCGTGGGAGAATTCTTACGGGTATCCGCAGGCACGGCGGGTAGGGGACGAGATCTACGTATCGGGCCAGTTCAATCATGACGAAGAAGGCAACCTGGTCGCGCCGGCACCCTTGGATCGTGACGGCAGGCCCTGTGATTTCTCTTCGATGGGGGATCAGATGCGCGCCGCCTACGACAATATTGCCAAGCTGCTCGCGCTATACGGGGCGACGCTTGAAGATGTCGTGGAAGAGACGCTGTACGTGCTGGACATGGACGCGGCCTTTGCCGTGGTCGGCAAGGTGCGCAAGGCCGCCTACGGCACGGAACGGCCTCAATGCGCCAGCAACATCATCGGCGTATCGAGGCTTGCCCAGCGCCCACAGCTGATCGAAATCGCCTGCAAAGCGGTACTTGGCTCACGCGCTGAGTGACTTGCACTCCCGGTTTCGCTCTATGTGACCGGGAGTACCAGTTGGCCCTCGATCAACGGCTTCTGGTTGGCAACGGCAGCTGCACAGAACGTCATGAATGCTTTGACCCGCCACGATTTGCGGATGTCCTGGTGCGTCAGCAGCCACAGCTCATCCTGCAGCTCCGGCACCACCGGGCCGACGCGTTCAAGCCCTGGCGTGATATCACCCAGCATGCAGGGCAAAAATCCCACCCCCAGGCCCGCCGCGATTGCAGCACTTGCCGCCGCAACCGAATCGGTGCGGTACGAGATGCACTCGGCTGCGACCCTGTTTTCGACATAGCTCGTTGCCTTGAGCCCGCGTAGCGCTGCGGAATAGGAAACCCATGCCTGGCCTTCAGTGAACAGAGGAGTAGGCGATGTGTGGTTGCTGCTGCCGTAGGGAGCCCAGGCGATTGTGGCCAGTTTGCGGCCCACCAGGCTTTCGGCGGGTTTCCTGGTCGCTCGAACCGCAATATCCGATTCGTCTCGCGCAAGGCTCAGTGATTCGTTGCCCACCAGCACCTCAATCGTGATGCCTTCATTGAGGGCCTTGAAGTCCGCGATGATGGGGGTGAGGAAGTAAAGCAGCAGTGAGTCGCTGGTGGTGATACGAAGCTTTCCGAGTGGCCCCTGGCCGGCACGTGAGACACGCCGCGTCACGCTGACAATGTCCAGCTCCACGCGCTCGGCGAGTGCACGTAATTCCGCGCCCTCGATTGTTAGCAAATAGCCTGATTTGCGGTGATCGAACAAGGCTACGCCAAGTGTTTTTTCAACCTGGGAGACCCTGCGGGAGACGGTGGACACGTTGATGCCGAGCTTCTTGGCTGTGGCAGCGCGATTGCCACACTCACTGAGCGTTTTGATGATCCGCAGGTCGTCCCATGAGAGCTGGTTGGCAGCCTCGCCCACGTTCCATTTCACGTCCTTGGGGGTAGCCGGGGTAATTGGGACATTTCCAGGTAACGACTTCACGAAATCCGTTCCAGATCAGATTGCGACGATCATACGAGAAGGGGTCGCGTGAACCAAGTATCAGCATGAAGGCGAAGGAGGGGGCTTCGGTCGTCCCTTCATGCACACTCAACACTTGTCGGCGTTATCCTGTCTGTTGAGCCGAGAGTCTTTGGGGAATTACTCATGCGCAAGTTGACACTGTTGTTGGCGATCGCTGCATTTGCGGGTTGCCAAGCGCCGATGCCAACTGCCAACCCACAGATGGCTTGGGTCGATCTCTCGACGCCATTCCCGAATGACCGTGTGCTGTTGGCCGAACGCCTGGATACACAACGCCTGCGTGATGGGCGCTTCTTTGAGGTCAGCCCCGGCAGCCATGAATTGGTCGTCAGGTTCGACTACGAAGTAAATGGTGGCGGTGGCATCAGCCTGATGGGAGGTACCACGGTAAGGCAATGCTACCTGACCATCGACTACGAGCATTTCAAGGCTGGGCAGCGCTACGTGCTCGAGGCCCGCTCCATGGCCATGACGCCAGAGGCGAGGCTTTATGATGCGAAGGGAGAGATTGTGGCAGAGGTTAGGGAATTCTATTGCCTGATGTGATGGTGCTGCGTACATCAATGACTGGCATGGTTGCTTGGGGCCCCTGGATAATGGAGGGGAATCACAAGGGCCATGCCATGCTGACCATCTCTAATAATGTGCACCTGCCAGACGCCGAAATCGAACTGACATACATCCGCGCGCAAGGCGCAGGCGGGCAGAATGTCAACAAGGTGTCCAGCGCCGTGCATCTACGCTTCGACATCACTGCCTCGTCGCTACCCGAGTTTTACAAGGAGCGGTTGTTGGCGGTGCGTGACAATCGCATCACCGGCGACGGCGTGTTGATCATCAAGGCACAACAATACCGCACACAGGAGCAGAACCGTGCGGATGCACTGGCGCGCCTTGCCGAGTTGATCATCAATGCCGGCAAGACCGAGAAGAAACGCCGTCCCACCAAGCCAACCCTCGGCTCGAAGACCCGTCGCCTCGAAGGAAAAGCCAGGCGCAGCACTGTCAAGGCGGGTCGGGGCTGTGAGCGTTGAGGATTAATCAGACTCCCATAAGCCTATGAAGTCAGTACGATTTTTCTTGAGGTAACGGATTAATCAGAATTGAGAATCCAGAGTCCGATTATCTCTTTATGCCTTTTCAACTATTCCGATTAATTCGTCACCCGAGATAGCCTGCATCATGCTGAGCTGAAGCGAACCGCTCCAACTCCGACGAGATGCGCCCACCAAGCACCAACGTTCATCCGTGAGGATGGCGTAACCATAGATCCTTCACTTTGTGCGAAGAGTCCCTGCGCGACGTATTCGCCGCGCAGAAACAGGTTCTGATTGTTCAAACACCAGCAAGCACTGCGCGCTAGGCTGTTTTTGCCTGCTGGAAGGCTACGTGGCCACTAAACGTACTGTCTGATAGTCAGAAACGAATCCCTGGTGATGAGGCTGGTGGCCTTCCCTGTAAAGGTTCGAGTCTTGAATCACCATCCAGTCGATGGTTTTTTTCATAATATTTTAGAATAGAGGTTATTCCGCCAAGGCATAAATTTAATGAATTTAATGCCTGGCATTGATAAATAATAGTGTGGATTTTTTCATTTGTAAGCGCTTGATCGTTCGAGATTAATGCTTCGATGAAATCGTTAGCCAAACTAATTTATATAAAAACCGAGTCCATCAATATACGCATTACTTCTTGGATGTTTGTACAGGGGATTCTAAGTTAAACTCGTACTACTCAGTGAGCTGGAAAAGTAGCGCCCTTGCAGGCCGACGAAATCTTGAGCTAGCCTAACCAACGTCGATTCAAAGAGGGCAGTGAACAGGAGGCTGATAGTAAGGAGGTAAGATGAAGGATCCACCCAGTACGAAAAATGTAGGCGACCAAGTAACAGTCATCGAGCCACAGCAATCACCGATACCCACCCCTTGGGTGTCTAGTGGCCTTGAATACCAACCGGAGTACGTTATACCTTTCAAGGAGGAGACGGCTAGCGAACAAGAGCTACAACAGGCAGAGTTAAGAAAGAAGGTTCTAAGGGATTTTGTGTGTAACAACATAGATCGCGAAGCGGCAATGAAAAGGATTGGCGTCAAGCGCGCACAATTTTACAAGCTGCTTACGATTTACAAATCTGTTCATACCGATGAGCAAAGCTTAGGAGAGTGCGCTGATGATACAAGTTATCAATTAGTCGGTGATAGTGCGCCCGAGTTCATAAGGGGCAAGAGGGGCCCCGTCCCCGGTCATGTTCGCGCACCACCGCAAATATTGGAGGTGATACAGCGGGCGTACGATCGAAGATGGAACGGCCCAGGTGCATCGCATGCAGATGTTTGTAGGTACGCCCAACGCTTTGCAAGAAAGCTCGGGCTGGATCCTCCGACAAAGCACATAGTCACGAAGTTTATTAAAGCCAAGCCTCTTCGGGAGCGCAATCTAAGAAAGTACGCTAAGGAGCGTGCGCATGAACTTCACGGGACTATGTCGAAGAAGTTTCATGTGGAAGGCCTTCTTTCTGATGTGCAGATGGATCATACCGAGATGGACGTATTTGTCGTCCACCACATTCATCGAAAGGTGATCCTCGGCAGACCTTGGGTAACAATGATCATCGATATGGCCACACGGGTGATCCTTGGGTTTTACATCAGTTTGAGGCATCCCAATATCCAAACGGTTCAAAATGCGTTGGTGATGGCAGTCCTCCCGAAAGATGAGTGGATGAAGTGGTGGGGGTATGAACCAAGCGAGCATCCTTTTCATGGACTGTTCAAATGCATAAGAACAGATAACGCCCTTGAGTTTTTGAGCCCTGAACTGCGGAATAAGTGTCAAGATCATTGGGGTATTTCTTGGGTGCACCGACCCAAAGACAAAAAGTGGTATGGAGGAACCATTGAGCGTGTGATCGGAACCTTTATGTCAAACGTACGCTTTGTGCCAGGGGCGACAGGAAGAAATACCGGTGAAAGAAAATATTTATCTAGCGAGCAAGACGCAACGATGGATCTTGTTCAGCTGTGCGACTGGTTTATAAATGAGGTGATCAAGTATCACGGAATAAAACATAGAGGATTAGGTTGTACGCCAAGGCAGGCTTGGGAGCACTATGCGAAGGAAGGTATACCGGTGGTGCCAGATGAGGAGGTAAACAAATTCCGAACAGACTTCCTGCCTTCAGCATACAGGTGCCGGATTCACCCGTACGGTATTGCCTACAATGGCCGACGTTACAACTCAAGAGATCTAGATGCATATCGCGGAACTCGCACCGATATTCGTTTTGATCATAATTGCCTGGATTACATATGGGCTAACCTTGATGGGGTTTTTGTAAGAGTCCCATGTAGTTACAGTAGAAGAAGTTGGCCGAGAATATATGAGGCATACAAGGCTGATAAAACTTATAAGCAGCACAAGTTTGTGCCTGCCGTGCCAGCGGGAGAGGTGGATGATCCATACGCCGATAATGCGCTGGAACGACAAGATCGCATTGTTGATGCGGCAGTGAAGCAAACGGCAGATTATGAGAAAGGTCTGAGGAATGGCGAGGTTCAAATTGATTCTAATATGGAGCCTACTCCCGAAATCGATCACATTCCTGCCGTTCCTGAACCAAAGCAGACACCCGCCATACCAGCTCCACAGCCGGAGGTGCTAGTCCCAAGGAAAATCATTGATCCGCTTGATTATCTGCTCTGATTTGTAGGTGCGAGAGCATTTGAAAAAAGGCTCTTGCACTTACACTTAAGTTGTTCCGGCTTTATATTGTTCGAGGGGTTTATTTGATGGAGAAGTATGAGCACATTATTCCACAGAAGCGGCACCTGGCAGATCTCCCCGATCGAAAAAGGATTACCATATGCCGTCATGACATTTGGATTAACACGCCTGCTTTCGATGATATTTTCGAATGTATCGGCTATATTCTCGAGACGGAAAACCAGATTACCGCATCCTGTATCTCTATTATTGGTACGGGAGGTTCTGGTAAGTCAGCAGTGGTTAAGCGTTTGATTGACCTTAACGTTCTCGCGGAACACAAATTGAAATTTGTAAACCTCAGCGAGAACCTTGATCGTTACCGATTACATCATTCAGTTTGCGAGGCGTTCGGGGTTAGGTTTAATGTAAAATCGGGAGATAGAACCGCTTCAGTTGTGAGGGTCATAGAGGCTGAAAATGTAAAAGGATTAGTCGTTGATGAGCTTCATGATGCATTGTTTCAGGCTTATGGGCAGACAGGTACGACGCTTTCGCTTATGAAGAACCTTTCAGGCGATCCATGTCGACTGTGCCTGATTGTATGCGGTGACCTCAGGACGGCTGATGTGCTTGGTTATGATGATCAAATCAACAGGCGCTTTGTTCGGTTTTTGTTGCCGCCTTGGGAGAATGATCAAAACTTTACGGATTTCATCGCGGCTTATGAATCACACCTGCCCTTGAAGCTTCCTTCAAATATCGCTGATCAGCGGGTTCGGGCGCTACTTCACGCTAAATCGTTCGGCATCATGGATAACGTTGTGAAGATCATCAAGGCGTTTGCAATGGATGCTATTGCGACTGGAGTTGAGCGTATTCATGAAAAACAGTTCCAGGACATTAGCAGAATTACACAAAGGTACGGTTATCAGATCAATGAACCGCAAACAAAGCCTAAGGATGGTCTGAAATAGCCCTGTATTTCTGACTGACTTCAGCCTACGCTGAT
>NZ_JALLKV010000051.1:36446-41200 GCF_023093815.1 Pseudomonas sp. PNPG3 | reverse complement strand
ATTTGGGCCTCATTATGAGGCTTGGAGGTGTCTACGAAACCAGGGGCGATTCAATCAGACGCATCATTGGAAACAAAATTGGTTCAAGAGCAGTTCGAGTCGTGTGGACTTAGCCCGTTATTCACATTTTATGAAAGCCGTTTTTTTGATCCGACCTGCAATGAGGACATTGTCAGAGTTTATGCGATTTTAAATTAGCACCTATGGCTAAACATCGTGCTACAGATCCTCATTACAGCGCTCATTTTGCCGACGGCACTCCATTCATGGATGCAAATCCGATATTTTCAGCAAAGAACTTAAGAACGGGGAAATTTTGAGAGTTGTCATCGCTGAAGATGCTGCAAATACGCTATAAACCACAACTCAATTGACGATTTCGAAGAGCTTTGTTTAGTCATGGAAAACTCAGATATCAGCCTTGCGCAGCAGGACATTTCTTCATGGATCGCCGGACAAACGGAATGACGACGTAAAAAATATTAAATACCTAACCAACGCCATCTACACCAATATAGTTTTGCTCTTTAAAAAATCATCTGAAACGCTTTTCAGCAAGTGTCTAAACAACCATTTTCAACCGCATCGACAACGCCTTCAAACTGCGTAACGCGAACCCCCGCCTTGATGGCCACCGGATCAGCAGATTTTTACCATCGTAAAAATTGCAAGGGTCACGCCGAAATAACTGTTCTGCAGGCTTCGTCCGCACCAATTCTCCAAAAGCCAGATGGACGATAACAAGATGATAGATAAATTTTTGTTGTTCTTAAGTCTAGATTGCTTTGCGACCTGTTTTTTCCCTTTAGGCAACCAATCAGCCTTACACATAATCTGCAAATGCGCACAGAATGAGGCATCCAAGATACTCAGAAGCAAAGCCGGCTATTATGAGAGGGATATGAGCAAGACCAGAATAGCCAACTCCAAATCCAGCTTACTTACTTCGCTTAGGAACCAGGGTTTGCCAAATCCGGGAATAGACTACATTTCATATCTTTGGAGCTTATTTGACCACGATACAGCAGAGCGGAAAATAATTAGCTTAACCTTCGGCAGTCACATTGATCGATTACTCGCACTTGACGTCCTACAACCCAGCATAACTCTTTGCGATGCCGTACAAAAATTTCATTCCGAAAACATATTTTCCTCCCATCAGAACATTGGCTCGCTGATAGAGGACTCATTTAGCAATAACACAAGCGCCTGGCTTACAAAATTGCAGGATCCGAGACTATTCGATGGAGTAGAAGACGCAATCCAAGAGTTCTCACATGAAGTATTAGAAGGCTATACAGCCTTCCCATTTTTCTGCTTGGTTGCGAGGCTATGCAGCAGAGATGAAGCAACTCAAATAATAGCAAGCTTGTCCGATAGTTTTTTTGCGCCATGAAGCCTCGACTACAAACCTAGTCGAGATAGTAATCCCCGGATTAAACACCCAGTCTATTCTAACGTAAATTATTCGAGAACTGACTCACCCGGCAAGACGGCCCGGCATGGGACATACAACACTACGACGAGTGCCGGAAACTGGAAGGCAAAGCCACGCCACCCACTATTTTTCGAGTCCGGGACCTTTGTCTCCCATCTACTCAGATCTGCAGCGTCTGAATCGCCCCGATGAAAAGTGAAGTTACAATGCACTTGAATTTTTTAACATTCGCTGAAGAAATTTCTCAAGCGCTCGACAAGCAACACCTTTCACGCGTAGAGCCCACGCATAAAAAAGAAATCTTATCAAAGATTCAATCCACCTTTATAAAAGGCAACCCACGCGCTTGGTGGACATCATTGCGACCAAAGCCCAATATACAAAATTTCGATGACAACACCGGATATCTTCACTTATGCGAGTTAGCCCCAAAACCACTGGAAGATGTATGGCTGATAGCGGACGAAGACAACGAAGAAAAGCTCCTCTTTAGCCTGCCATTTAAAAATATAATTTCAATACTTGATGATTGTAGACACTTCGAATACTACATAGTTGATAAGCAATTAAGCTGGATGATAGCTGAAAACGATCATGGTGATCTGATCTTCTGCAGCGCACCTGAAACAAAGAGTAATTAGACGAGCTGAATTACGCCCGAAATCGGCACTATGATCCGCTGGTAGGTTGGTTTATCAGGAGGGATCCGGTTGGATACGCGGACGTTCAAAGCTTATCTACCTACGTTTACAGCCCATACTGTGGCTAGACCCATTCGGGTTAGCAAAAACAGAGAACGTATCCAAGCACAGGGCGCAAGGTTAAAGGAGTCGGCCTCATGAAACCACATCGCGGTAGATGGCACGGGCTGTGTCCGTGTTCGCGGGATCACCCGCTCTCGTAGAACAACACATGACTCGTCGGTTTAGTGAGGTTCTGTAGGAGCAGCCTTGTGCTGCGAAGAGGCCGGTACAGACAATAGACAGGCTTTGTCAGTACCGGCCTCTTCGCAGCACAAGGCTGCTCCTACAAAGAGCGATATTTGTTCTCTGCGCGACAGCGCAGCCCAAAAGGGCTGGGCTATCTCCCACATTGCGCCCGACAGTTTCTCCCGCAGAGGCACGCACAAGCTTTCTAGCGCTTGACCAATACCTCCGTTCAATCACGTCCGGCTTTCAGCCAACCCCACCAACGCACTGCCGCCATGAACAAATCTTCATTTTGCTGGCGAGCGCCCTGATTGCGGGCGTGGCAGCCCTCTTCGCTTCTGCAGCCGCAGGCCTTCACCTTGAGGGGGCTCACTACCTTGCGTAGCATCACCGCCCCCCGGGGCCGCTGCGCGGCCCATTCGCGGGCACGCCCGCTCCCACAGGCGCGTGCCCACAGCGCTCACACCTCACCCAGCCACACCATCAGCAGACAGAACCCCGATGCCGCAACCCATACCCCTCAAGGACCACGAAAAGGAAAAGCACCTGGTCAACCGCCGGCTTCTGGCCTGCGCCGCCCTGGTCTTCAGCCTGGTCGCCGTCCTGGTGGGCAGGCTCTATGTGCTGCAGGTGCTGCAGCACAACCAGCAGACCGCCGTATCGGAAAACAACCGCGTGCACGTGCTGCCCATCGCCCCCGAGCGCGGGCTGATCTACGACCGCAACGGCGTGGTGCTGGCCGACAACAAGCCCAGCTTCGACCTGACCATGACCCGCGAGCGGGCCGGCGGTGACACGGCCAAGGTCCTCGATACCCTGGCCCAGGTGCTGAGCCTGACCGACGACGACCGCAAGCAGTTCGACAAGGACCTGCGCCGTGGCCGCAAGCCGTTCGAGCCGGTGACCCTGATGGTCGGTCTGAGCGAAGAGCAGATCGCCCTGGTGGCGGTGAACCAGTTCCGCCTGCCAGGCCTGGAGGTGGAACCACAGTTCATCCGCGAGTACCCGCTGGCCGAGCATTTCGCCCACTCGGTAGGCTATGTGGGGCGCATCAACGAGAAAGAGGCCAAGACCCTCGACAGCACCGAATACCGGGGCACCCAGTCGATCGGCAAGACCGGCATCGAGCACTTCTACGAAAGCCAGCTGCATGGCCACGTGGGCTACGAGGAGGTCGAGACCAACGCCCAGGGCCGGGTGATGCGTGTGCTCAACCACAAGGCCCCGACCCCGGGCCAGGACATCGTCCTGACCCTGGACGCCCACCTGCAACTGGCCGCGGAAAAGGCCCTGGGCGACCGCCGCGGCTCGGTGGTGGTGCTCGACCCGGCCAATGGCGACGTGCTGGCGATGGTCAGCAACCCCAGCTTCGACCCCAACCTGTTCGTCAAGGGCATCAGCTTCAAACAGTACGCCGCCCTGCGCGATTCCATCGACCGCCCGCTGTTCAACCGCGTGCTGCGCGGCTTGTATGCCCCCGGTTCGACGGTGAAGCCGGAAGTGGCCATCGCCGGCCTCGACAGCGGCGTGATCACCCCGGGCAGCCGGGTGTTCGACCCCGGCTACTACGAGCTGCCCAACTACGACCACAAGTACCGCAACTGGAACCGCAGCGGCGATGGCTGGGTGGATATGTACACCGCCATCATGCGTTCCAACGACACCTACTTCTACGACCTGGCGCACAAGCTGGGCATCGACCGCCTGCACGACTACATGGCCGAGTTCGGCCTGGGCCAGAAGGTGTCGCTGGACATGTTCGAGGAGGCGTCCGGGCTGATGCCGTCGGCCGAGTGGAAGCGCGCCACCCGGCGCCAGGCCTGGTTCCCGGGCGAGACGCTGATCCTGGGCATCGGCCAAGGCTACATGCAGGTCACCCCGCTGCAGCTGGCCCAGGCCACCAGCCTGCTGGCGAGCAAGGGCGTGTGGCACCGCCCGCACCTGGCCATGACCGTAGGAGGCGATGCGCCGGTAGATCCCAACCCGATGCCCAATATCGTGCTGCACGACAGGCATGCCTGGGACCAGGTCAGCCAGGGCATGCAGATGGTCATGCACGACCCGCGCGGCATCGCCCGCGCTGCCGCAGCCGGTGCGCAGTACCGGATTGCCGGCAAGAGCGGCACCGCGCAGGTGGTAGCGATCAAGCAGGGCGAACGCTACAACCGCAACAAGACCCTGGAGCGGCACCGCGACAACGCCCTGTTCGTAGGCTTTGCCCCGGCTGATCACCCGAGTGTGGTGGTGGCGGTTATGATCGAGAACGGCGAAGCCGGCGGGCGGGTGGCAGGGCCGGTTGTGCGGGAGGTGATGGATGCCTATCTGCTGGATGAGCAGGGACATCTGAAGCCGCAGTATGCAGGTGGGGTAGCGCCTCGCAGCGTGCC
>NZ_JALLKV010000051.1:0-36346 GCF_023093815.1 Pseudomonas sp. PNPG3 | reverse complement strand
GCGTGCCCGCGAAGAGGTCGACACAGACACCCAAACTGCTAGCTCCGATCGCCTCCGCGATCATCCCCAACGTCATGGTCAGCCCCATCGTCGGCGCCATGCCCTACACCGTGGGGCTCGCCCACATCGTGATTCGCCTCATGATTGGCTTCGTGGTTGGCCTCGTGGTCGGCACCATCATCTGCACCATTGCGCCCGCGGCCATCATGCCCACCACCATCGCCACTGTGCCCGCTGCCACTGCCGCCGTGGCCACCACCCGAGCCACCACCGCCGCTACCGCCACCTCCACCGCCATGGCCACCGCCGCCACCGCTACCACCACCTCCGCCGCCATGGCCACCACCACCGCCGCTGCCTCCGCCACCACCACCGTGACCGCCACCGCCGCCACCACCACCATCCTTCGCATACGCGCTGGAGGTACCGTCAATGGAGTCTGGCACCAACACGGCCGAAGCCGACAACACTGTACCGATAGCCAGAGCCAACAAGCATTTCCTGAGCATCATGATGCCTCCGCTTGGAGTAGAACCGGGTTGCACGACGCACCCTGTGATTTCCGGCCCCCCATGGGGCGACTTGCTAACCAGCGCGGCCTTCCATCTGCAGTGGTTGAACGAGATCCTTCAGGGCCTGCCGGCCAAATATTTCGGGATGTTTCTTGATTTTTGAGCGTAGCCACGCCGCTGCGCTTGTCACCGACCGGCCATCAGAATGGCTGGCTCGCCAAAGGCCCACTGCACCATGGCCTGGCGAGCCGGATTGCTCAGGATGCCGCGCGGGGCATCAGTTCATACGGGTGCTTCCACCCTGGCAACGCCTGGATTCGTGCTTTCCATGCCTCGATGTGGGTGAACTGCGCCAACGCAATGCCAGTGTCCTCCGGCATGAACACATACCCGGCCAGCGACAGGTCAGCGATCGTCAGCCGGCCACCGACCATGAACGGTGTCTTCGCCAGGTGCACGTCGACGATACGGTAGGCCGCCATGGCACGTTCGCGCAGGAACCGGGTCACATCCGTTTCACCGGTTTTCTTCAGGCAGAAAAGAAAACGCAGCGCCGCGTAGTAACTGGTGAACTTATGGTTATCGAACAGCATCCAGCGCCAGATCTCGCGCTTTTCGTCTTCGTCGCGGGGGCCGAACTGCCCGGTTTTCTCTGCGAGGTAGTCGAGGATCAGCGCAGACTGGGTAAAGGATTTGCCGGCGTGTTCCAGCACCGGCACCTCGCCCTGTTCGTTCACGTCGTCGCGCCAGGCTTGTTCGCGAGTCTGGCCATTGAAGAAATCGACGAACACCGGCTGCCAGTCCTGGCCTGTGAGTTCAAGCATCAGGGCGGCCTTGTAGGCGTTACCGGATTCGGCGAAACAATGCAGCTTGTAGTCGGGCATGGGGAGAACCTTCATCCATTGAATGATTGGGCCAGCAGCCCGAGCAGATCACGCCTGGCTCGACAGGGTCAATGCCTGTTTCCGATACGAAGGGAACTACCTCCCCACCTGCGCTTTCTTAATCACTGAGTGGTTCAATTACTTGGGCTTCACGCTACTGGAGAACACACCATGCGCCACCTACTCCTCGCCCCTGCGCTGCTGCTCCTGCTGCCTGCCGGTGCTGCCCTGGCTGACGTCGACGCAGGCGACGTCGCAACCTCGGCCGGTGTTTCCGCTTCGCTTTACTCGACCTTCAAGGACGACAAACGGATCATCCCGGCGCGTGACGAGCTTTCGGCCTACGTCGCCAGCGGTGGTGCAATCCGTGGCGCCTATGTGGAGTCGGCGCTGGAACAGGCCCGCAAGGACAACCCAGGCCTGCAGGCCAATGATGAAGAGCTGGCCCGGGCCCTCCTCTCGCAGGATGACCGCATAGCCGATCATTGATTGAGGTAATCCTGCACCGGCCTCTTCGCGGGTAAACCCGCTCCCACAGGCACCGCACCGACTTGAAACCCAGTGCAGCCCCCCTGTAGGAGCGGGTTTACCCGCGAAAGGGCCGACACAGGCAACACTTCAACCCCAGCCATCCATGCGCATGGTGGCCCTTACCAGCCGCTGCTCTTCCTGCTCGATCTCCCGCAAACTGTCGCGGATCCCGTTGATATGCTCGCGCGCCGCGCGCTGCGCCTGCTCGGGCAACTGTTCCATCACCGCGTGATACAACCGCGCATGCTGGCGGTCGATCTGGCGCTTCTGCGCCGGCCGGCAATACAGGTTGTTGACCGAGGCGAACACCGTGCTCAAGGTCAGGTCACTGAGCGATTGCAAGGTATGAACCAGCACCGGGTTGTGCGAAGCCTCGCTGATCGCCCGGTGAAAGGCATGGTCGCGGCGGGCATGTTCACGGGCATCGATCGCTTCGGGGGCTTCGTGCGCAGCCAGCATCTCTTCATAGCGCCGGCGGATCAGCAAACGGTCGACCTCGGTGGCGCGCAGTGCCGCCAGGCGCGCCGATTCGGCTTCCAGCAACGCCCGCACTTCCAGCAGGTCGAACAGCGTACGCGGCTGCGAGCCGAACAGGTGCATCAACGGCGTGGCACCCGCATGGCCCGTCAGGTCTGCGACGAACGAGCCGCGCCCCTGCTCGGTGTCGATGATGCCGCGCCCGCGCAGGATGCGCAGGCCCTCACGCAGCGCCGAGCGCGAGCAGCCCAGCTTGTCCACCAGGCGCCGCTCCGACGGCAGGGCCTGGCCCACCTTGAGCACGCCGTCGACGATCAACCGCTCGACCCGTTCGGCCACCTGGTCGGCGACCTTGGCCTTGCCTTCACTACCCACTGCGCCCCTCCTGCTGGTATGACCACTTTGACCACTTGTCTCAATTTTGCCGGGCAAAGCCGTCAATAACCAGTACCCGCCGCAAAAACTGGTAGGACCAGCTCACCCTGTACTCGACCCCGACAGCTACCACGCGCAGGCTGCAAGGGTGAGCGCTTTGCCAACAACAACAAAAACCGTTGCCGAGTGAGCCGATGAATATCCTGTACGACGAACGCGTCGATGGCGCGCTGCCCGATGTGGACCAGGGGGCGCTGCTGCAAGCGCTGCGCGCTGCCCTGCCGGACCTCGAGATCCTGCACCGCGAGGAAGACCTCAAGCCCTATGAATGCGACGGCCTCTCGGCCTACCGCACGGTGCCGCTGCTGGTGGTGCTGCCCGAGCGCCTGGAGCAGGTGCAGACGCTGCTCAGGCTTTGCCACCAGCGTGGCGTGCCGGTGGTGGCACGCGGCGCCGGTACCGGCCTGTCGGGCGGCGCCCTGCCACTGGCCAAAGGCATCCTGCTGGTGATGGCGCGGTTCAACCGCATTCTCGAAGTCAACCCGCAGGGCCGCTTCGCCCGTGTGCAGCCTGGCGTGCGCAACCTGGCCATCTCCCAGGCGGCCGCGCCCCACGGCCTGTACTATGCGCCGGACCCGTCCTCGCAAATCGCCTGCTCCATCGGCGGCAATGTCGCCGAGAACGCCGGTGGCGTGCACTGCCTCAAGTACGGCCTGACCGTGCACAACCTGCTCAAGGTGGAAATCCTCACAGTCGAGGGCGAACGCCCGACCCTCGGCAGCGATGCCCTGGACAGCCCCGGTTTCGACCTGCTGGCACTGTTCACCGGCTCTGAAGGCATGCTCGGCATCGTCACCGAAGTCACCGTCAAGCTGCTGCCCAAGCCCCAGGTGGCGCGGGTGCTGCTGGCCAGCTTCGACAGCGTCGAGGACGCCGGCCGGGCAGTGGCCGAGATCATCGCTGCCGGGATCATCCCCGGCGGCCTGGAGATGATGGACAACCTGGCGATCCGCGCTGCGGAGGACTTCATCCACGCCGGCTACCCGGTTGACGCTGCGGCCATCCTGCTGTGCGAACTGGATGGCGTCGAAGCCGATGTGCACGATGACTGCGAACGGGTCGCCGCCGTGCTGGCCCAGGCCGGTGCGCGTGATGTGCGGCTGGCCTGCGACGAGGCCGAGCGCGTGCGCTTCTGGGCCGGGCGCAAGAACGCCTTCCCGGCGGTGGGGCGTATCTCCCCGGACTACTACTGCATGGACGGCACCATCCCGCGCCGCGAACTGCCACGGGTGCTCAAGGGCATCAGCGACCTGTCCGCCGAATACGGCCTGCGCGTGGCCAACGTGTTCCATGCCGGCGACGGCAACATGCACCCGCTGATCCTGTTCGATGCCAACCTGCCAGGCGAGCTGGAACGTGCCGAAGCCATCGGCGGCAAGATCCTCGAGCTGTGCGTGGCCGTAGGCGGCAGCATCACCGGCGAACACGGCGTGGGGCGCGAGAAGATCAACCAGATGTGCGCACAGTTCAACAGCGACGAAATCACCCTGTTCCATGCGATCAAGGCTGCCTTCGACCCGCAAGGCCTGCTCAACCCCGGCAAGAACATCCCCACCCTGCACCGCTGCGCCGAGTTCGGCGCCATGCACGTGCACCATGGGCAACTGCCCTTTCCCGATCTGGAGCGTTTCTGATGAGCATGGACCGCGACATCAGCCAGGCCCTGCTGGAGCAGGTCAACCAGGCGCTGAACCAGGCCACGCCGCTGCGTATCCAGGGTGGCAACAGCAAGGCCATGCTCGGCTGCCCGGTGGCCGGCGAGGTACTCGACACCCGCAGCCACCGCGGCATCGTCAGCTACGACCCGACCGAGTTGGTGCTGACTGCCCGCGCCGGCACGCCGCTGCGCGAGATCGAGGCAGCGCTGCACGAGGCTGGCCAGATGCTGCCCTGCGAACCACCGCACCTGGGCCCCGACGCCACCCTGGGTGGCATGGTCGCGGCCGGGCTGTCCGGTCCCAGGCGGCCGTGGGCCGGGTCGGTGCGCGACTATGTGCTGGGCACACGGGTAATCACCGGTCACGGCAAGCTGTTGCGCTTTGGTGGCGAAGTGATGAAGAACGTTGCCGGCTACGACGTGTCGCGGCTGATGGCGGGCAGCTTCGGCTGCCTCGGGCTGCTGACCGAGGTGTCGCTGAAAGTGCTGCCCCGCCCGCGCCAGTGCCTCAGCCTGCGCCTGCCGATGGGCCGCCACCAGGCGCTGGCGGAGCTGGCCGAATGGGGCCAGCAGCCGCTGCCGATCAGCGCGGCCTGCCATGACGGCGACGCGCTGTACCTGCGCCTGGAAGGCGGCGAAGGCTCGGTGCAGTCGGCACGCCAGCGCCTGGGCGGCGAGGCACTGGACAGCAGCTTCTGGAGCGACCTGCGCGAGCAGCGCCTGGCGTTCTTTGCCGGCCCCGCGCCGCTGTGGCGCTTGTCCGTGCCCAACACCACCGGCGAGCTGGACCTGCCCGGCCAGCAGCTGATCGACTGGGGTGGCGCGCAGCGTTGGCTCAAGTCCACGGCACCGGCGCAGCACATCCGCGAGCAGGTCGCCAAGGTCGGTGGCCACGCCACCTGCCATGCCCCTGGCGCTGCCAGCAGCCCACCGCTGCCCGCCGCGCTGATGCGCTACCACCGAGCGCTCAAGCAGCAACTTGACCCCCAGGGTGTGTTCAACCCTGGCCGCCTGTACCCGGACCTGTGAGGCCAGACCATGCAAACCAACCTGAGCGAAACCGCCCGACGCCTGGCCCGCGCCGACGAGGCCGAAAGCATCCTGCGCTCCTGCGTGCACTGTGGCTTCTGTACCGCCACGTGCCCCACCTACCAGCTGCTGGGCGATGAACTGGACGGCCCACGCGGGCGCATCTACCTGATAAAGCAGATGCTCGAAGGCGCGCCGATCACCGCCAGCACCCAGTTGCATCTGGATCGCTGCCTGACCTGCCGCAACTGTGAAACCACCTGCCCTTCCGGGGTGAAGTACCACGACCTGCTGGACATTGGCCGCGCCGTGGTCGAACAGCAGGTGCCACGCCCGCTCGGCCAGCGCCTGCTGCGCCAGGGCCTGCGTGCAGTGGTGCCACGCCCGGCGCTGTTCAAGGCCCTGACCCGCAGTGGCCAGGCCCTGCGCCCACTGCTACCGGCAACGCTCAAGCGCAAGCTGCCGGCGCGGGTCACCGCCCCCGGCCAACGCCCCGCACCGCGCCATGCGCGGCGGGTGCTGATGCTGGAAGGCTGCGTGCAACCGGCCCTGTCGCCCAACACCAACGCAGCCGCCGCACGCCTGCTGGACCGCCTGGGCATCAGCGTGGTGCCAATCCGGCAGGCCGGCTGCTGTGGCGCGGTGGACTACCACCTCAATGCCCAGGAACAAGGCCTGCAACGGGCGCGGCGCAATATCGATGCCTGGTGGCCAGCCATCGAAGCCGGCGCCGAGGCCATCGTGCAAACCGCCAGCGGCTGCGGCGCGTTCGTGCGCGATTACGGCCACCTGCTGGAAAAGGACCCGCGCTACGCCGCCAAGGCCGCACGGGTCAGCGCCCTGTCCCGCGACCTGGTGGAGGTGCTGCGCGACGAGCCGGTCGAGCAACTGGGCGTGTGCGTCGAACAGCGCCTGGCCTTCCATTGCCCATGCACCCTGCAGCACGCGCTGAAGCTGGGGGGTGCGGTGGAGGCATTGCTGACACGCCTTGGCTTCACCTTGACCCCGGTACCGGACGGCCACCTGTGCTGCGGCTCGGCCGGCACCTATTCGCTGACTCAACCCGAGCTGTCGCTACAACTGCGCGACAACCGCCTCAACGCCCTTGAAAGCGGCAAACCGCAAGTCATCGCCACCGCCAACATCGGCTGCCAGGCCCACCTCGACGGGGCCGGGCGCACACCGGTGCGGCACTGGATCGAAATCGTCGAAGCAGCCTTGAACCCGGAGAACCACCATGCATAGCAAGTTCGTTATCGGCCAGGCCGAAGTCGCCAAAGTGCTGACCGCCGCCCGCCAGGAAGCCCAGGCACAACAATGGAACGTGACCATTGCCGTGGTCGACGACGGCGGCCACCCGCTGGCCCTGGAGCGCCTGGACGGCTGCGCGCCGGCCAGTGCCTACATCGCGATGGAAAAGGCCCGCACTGCCGCACTGGGGCGCAAGGAGACGCGAGATTACGAGGAAATGGTCAATGGTGGCCGTACCGCTTTCGTCACCGCGCCGCTGCTGACCAGCCTGGAAGGTGGCGTACCGCTGCGGGTGGATGGCCAGGTGGTGGGGGCGATCGGCGTGTCCGGGGTCAAGGCCGAGCAGGATGCCCAGGTGGCCAAGGCCGGGGCGGCTGCTCTCTGAATCCTGTGCCGGCCTCTTCGCGGGTAAACCCGCTCCCACAGGTGCTGCACAGGCCTCAGGCCTTGTGAAAGCCCTGTGGGAGCGGGTTTACCCGCGAAGAGGCCGGCAAAAGCAACATTTATCCAGAAGCCTGAACATCGAGCGAACAGACAATGCCAAACCATCCATTCCAGATCGCCCCCACCCTGCAGCGCTTCATCGAAGATGAGGTCCTCCCCGGCACCGGCATCGAAGCCCGCACCTTCTGGCAAGGCTTCAGCACCCTGATCCACGACCTCGCACCACAAAACCGCGCCCTGCTCGCCGAACGCGAGCGCCTGCAGACAGAACTCGACAACTGGCACCGCCAGCACCCCGGCCCGATCCGTGACATGGCCGCCTACCAGCATTTCCTGCAAGGCATCGGCTACCTTGTAGAGCCCCCGGCAAGCGTGCAGGTCAGCACCCGCAACGTTGACCGCGAGATCGCCGTGCAGGCCGGCCCGCAACTGGTGGTGCCACTGAGCAACGCCCGCTACGCCCTCAACGCCGCCAACGCCCGCTGGGGCTCGCTGTACGATGCCCTGTATGGCACCGATGCCATCGCCGAAACCGAGGGCGCCGAACGTGGCCAGGGCTACAACCCGCATCGCGGCGCCAAGGTGATCGCCTATGGCCGGCAGTTCCTCGACACCGCGGCCCCTCTCGACGGTGCGTCGCACAGCGACGCCAAGGCCTACGCGATCAGCCAGGGCACGCTGCAGGTAACCCTGGCCGATGGCCGTCAGGTCGGCCTCAGGCACCCCGCGCAACTGCGTGGTTACCAAGGTGAGCCGAACACGCCAACAGCGATCCTGTTGCAGCATCACCAATTGCATTTCGAAATCCAGGTCGACCCGGCCAACGCCATCGGCCAGCAGGACCGGGCCGGGGTCAAGGACATCCTGCTGGAGGCCGCGCTCACCACCATCATCGACTGCGAAGACTCGGTAGCCGCCGTGGACGCCGACGACAAGGTCAACGTCTACCGCAACTGGCTCGGCCTGATGAAGGGCGACCTCAGCGAACAGGTCAGCAAGGGCGGCAAGACCTTCGAACGCACCCTGGCCGAAGACCGCCACTACCACGGCGCAGACGGCCAGCCCCTGACCCAGCCAGGCCGCTCGCTGCTGTTCATCCGCAACGTCGGCCACCTGATGACCAACCCGGCCATCCTCGACCGTGATGGCCGGGAAATCCCGGAAGGCATCCTCGATGCCGTGGTCACCAGCCTGATCGGCCTGCATGACCTCAAGCGCCGTGGCAATTCCCGCGAGGGCAGCCTGTACATCGTCAAGCCGAAGATGCACGGGCCGGCCGAGGTGGCCTTTGCCGACCAGCTGTTCGGCCGCGTCGAAGCCCTGTTGGGCCTGCCCGTACACACGCTGAAGATGGGCATCATGGACGAGGAGCGGCGTACCAGCGTCAACCTCAAAGCCTGCATCGCCAGCGCCGCGTCACGGGTGGTGTTCATCAACACCGGCTTCCTCGACCGCACCGGTGACGAGATGCACACGGCCATGGAAGCCGGCGCCATGCTGCGCAAGGGCGACATGAAAGGCAGTGCCTGGATCCAGGCCTATGAGCGCAGCAACGTACTGGTGGGGCTGGCCTGTGGCCTGCGCGGCAAGGCGCAGATCGGCAAGGGCATGTGGGCCATGCCCGACCTGATGGCGGCCATGCTGGAACAGAAAGTCGCCCAGCCCAGGGCCGGCGCCAACACGGCCTGGGTGCCCTCGCCCACAGCCGCGACACTGCATGCGCTGCACTACCACCAGGTGGATGTGGCGGCCGTGCAGCAAACGCTGGAACAGGTTGACCTGAATGCCCAGCGCGCCGAGTTGCTGCATGACCTGCTCAGTGTCCCGGTCAGCCCCGAGCGGCCCTGGAGCGCAGCCGAAATCCAGGCCGAGCTGGACAACAACTGCCAGGGTATCCTCGGTTACGTGGTGCGCTGGGTCGAGCAAGGGGTCGGCTGTTCCAAGGTGCCGGATATCCATGATGTGGGCCTGATGGAAGACCGCGCGACCTTGCGGATTTCGGCGCAGCACATTGCCAACTGGCTGCACCACGGGGTGGTCGATGCCGAGCAGGTCGAGGCGACCTTGCAACGCATGGCCGGCGTGGTCGACCAGCAGAATGCCGGGGACCCGGCGTACCGGCCGATGACGGCGGGCTTCGAGGCATCGCATGCCTTCCGCGCTGCGCGGGAGCTGGTGTTCAAGGGGCGGCAGCAGCCCAGCGGCTATACCGAACCGTTGCTGCATGGCTGGCGCTTGCGTTTCAAGCAGGAGGTTGGGCGCTGATGCTGACAGGGGCCGCTATGCGGCCCCACTGCATGAAAACAGGTGGTATCCCGGCACCTTCAGAAATTTCCTATTCGGCGCTCGGAAGCGTCCTACTTGTTGCCTCCGCCCACTGAAAACATGATCGGCACTGGATGACGCAAGGTCGCGATCCAGAGGAGGTTCCGCATGCACCTGTACGCCCGCCCCACTGCCGAATTGCGCAGCACCCTGCGCGAACTGCTGGCCCATGACATGAACAACCCGGACGAAGACCCCCACCTGTCGGGGGTGATGTTCTTCTGCGCCACCGATGAACGCTCCCGCCAACTGATCGAGCGTATCGAGTTGCTGGCCAGCGAGTTGTTCTTCGACCCGAACGGGCGGGCCATCACCGAGCATATGAAAGCGGCGGCGGTGGAAGGCGTGCGCATCAAGCGCAACCGCAAGGCGCCGGCGGACGAAACGGTGATACGTATCGCGCTGGCGGACAAGGGCTACATCACGGTGAGTACTGCCCGGCTCTGAGTTTGCGTTGGCTTTCTGGGGGTGCTTTGCACACCCCATCGCGACACAAGGCCGCTCCCACAGGACATCACAGACTTTGATTGCAGCGCTGTACCTGTGGGAGCGGCCTTGTGTCGCGATGGGCCGTAAAGCGGCCCCATGCCCTTCCCCGACCAATCCGCTATCCTGAGCACTTCCCCGCTCCGGACCGCTCCATGGAACTGCACATTCGCCTGGAAGGCCGCAAAGGCCTGGCCGACCAGCTTTACCAGCAACTGCGCGCCGGCATCGACAGCGGCCACCTGGCCGCCGGCACCCAACTGCCGCCAAGCCGCCTGCTGGCAGAGCAGCTGGGCGTGTCGCGCAAGACCGTGGCCGAGGCCTATTCCCGGCTGACCTACGACAACCTGCTGAGCGGCGTGGTCGGCCGGGGCACCTTCGTCACCCCGCGCCAGCCGCTGCGCAGCAGCGAATCGACCGCGATTCCCCTGGCTGGTGCCGCGTCGCTCGAGCGCTGGCAGCAGCGCGCCACCGTGCTGAGCCGACGCCAGCTGGAGGCTCCGTCGCGTTACGACTTCATCGGCGGGGCCTCGAGCAAGGCGCAGTTCCCGTTCGACCAGTGGCGCAGTTGCCTGAACTATGCCCTGCGCCGCAGCCAGCGCCATCCCGAGCGGCAGTTCCCTGCCCAGGGCCTGCCGGAGCTGCGCGAGGCCATTGCCCATCATGTCGCCTATGCCCGCGGCGTGCACTGCAGCGCCGCTGACCTGCTGGTGTGCAACGGCGCCCAGCAGGCACTGGACCTGATCGCACGGGTACTGGTCGAGCCGGGTTGCCAGGTAGCCATGGAAGACCCGGGCTACCCGCCAGCGCGGCAACTGTTCCTGGCCCTCGGCGCGCGCCTGCAATCGGTACCGGTGGACGATGAAGGCCTGTGCGTGGAGCAGATCGCCGACGACACCCGGCTGATCTACGTCACGCCCTCGCACCAGTTCCCGCTGGGCATGCCGATGAGCGAGCCACGCCGGCACGCCCTGCTGGCACGGGCCGCCGAGCTGGGTGCGTTGATCATCGAAGACGACTACGACTGCGAGTTCCGCTACCACGGCCCAGCCGCCGACGCTCTGCAGCGCCTCGACCGCCATGGCCTGGTGGCCTATGTGGGGACCTTTTCCAAGACCTTGCTGCCCGAGTTGCGCCTGGGCTACGCCGTACTGCCGCCCGACGTGCTGAAGGCCGCCTGCGTGGCCAAGCACCTCAGCGACTGGCACAGCCCGACCCTGTTGCAGTGGGCACTGGCGCGCTTTCTCGGCGAAGGCCACCTGAACAAGCACATCCGCCGTTGCCACGAGGTCTACAGCGCCCGTCGCGAACGCATCCTCGCACGGCTGGGCGGCGACCTGGCACCGTGGTTCAGCGCCATCCCCGCCAGCGCCGGGTTCCACCTCAGCGCCCTGGCCAAACCTGGGGTCGATGTCGAGCTGCTGGCCAACCTCACACGCAAGGTGGAGGTCGGCCTGTATTCGCTCGCGCCGTTCTTCAGCGAAGCGCCAGTGCGCCCGGGGCTGTTGCTGGGCTTCGGCGCCATCGAGCTGCTGGACATCGACCCGGCGCTGGACCGGGTGCGCGACACCCTGCAGCGCCTCAGTTGACCGGCGCGGCCTTGCCCGCCACTAACGGGCGAGCAATCGCCGCGGCATAACCGCGAGGGTTGAACCACGTGGTAACCAGCAGCATCGCTACCACGGTCACGGTCAGTAGCGTCCAGGAGGCCTGGAAATCACCGCTCATGTCGCGCAACCAGCCGGTGACGTAAGGCACCATGCCGGTGATGATGAAGCCGATGCCCTGCACGAACGCCGCCAGGCTGCCAGCCTCGGCAGGCGTCTTCAGGTGCTCCAGGGTCAGCGTCAGGCTCTGGCTGAAGCAGGCGCCCAGGCCGAAACCGATCATCGCCACCCACAGCCCCGAGGCCAGCGTGGGTGCCAGCAGCAGGCCGAGGAAACCCACCAGCTGGATCGCCAAGGCCAGCCACAGGCCCGGGCGTCGGTCTGCCCAGCGCCGCAGCAACAGCGGCAAGCCCAATGCACCGGCCACCTGGAAGATGGTCATCAGGCCCACCAGGTCGGCACCGCCCTGGGCGCTGCCACCATGCTCGATGTGATAGGCCGGCAACCAGGCCACCATGCTGGTGTAGCCGCCGTTGATCAAGCCAAAGTACAGCGCCAGCAACCAGGCCCGACGCGTACCGAACCAGTGACCGCCGGTGGCACCGGCCAGTTTCGCCGCCTCCTGACGCGGCCGCAGCACAGCCCAGGCCAGCACCGCCAGCACGGCCGGGATCGCCCACACGCCCAGGCCGACCTGCCAGTGGCCGAAGTAGCCACTGATGTGTGGCCCGAGCACGGCGGCCAGGCCGCCGCCGCTCATCAGCGCAGCCGAATACAGGCCCATCGCCCCCGCCAGGCGGCCGGGAAACCAGCGGTTGACCAGCCCCGGCATCATGCCCTGCACTACCGCAACCCCCAGGCCGGCGACCACCGCACTGGCAATCAGCGCCCAGGCGCTGCCCAGTTGCAGGCGCCACAGGCAGGCCAGGGCGATGGCAGACAGGCCAGCGAGCATGCCGCCGTGTTCGCTGATCCAGCGCCGCAACCAGGGTTGCAGCAAGGGCACCAGGCCCATGCACAGCACCGGCAACGCCGTCAGCAAGGCCGCCTGCTGGTAACCTAGGCCAGTACTTGCGCGCATGGGTTCGAGCAACGGGCCGATGCTGGTCAGGATCGGCCGCAGGTTCAGTGCCAGCAGGATGACCAGGAGCAGGTTCAATGCCGCTCTCATTGTGCGTTGGCCTGTTTCCACTCAAGGTAAAGACCTGCTTCGCCGCTGGGCTTCAGGGCGCGCAGCGGCAGGCTCTGTTGCTGGGGCGGGCGAGCCATCTGCGCGTATACCGCCGCGGTGGACAAGCCGTAGGGTTCTCCCTCGGCGTTGTCGTAGGCAAACCAGGCCCGCTCGATACCGCACAGGTGCATGGCCGCCAGGCACATCGGGCACGGGTGGCCGCTGGCGTAGATTTCGGCGCCGTCCAGGCGTGCCTGGCCCAGGGCATGGCTGGCCTTGCGGATGGCCTGCATCTCGGCGTGGGCGGTCGGGTCCTGATTGCTGTGGATCTCGTTGACCGCACGCGCCAGCACCTGCCCCTGGTACACCAGCACGGCGCCGAAGGGCCGGCCACCAGCCTGAATGTTGGCGCGGGCCAGGTCGAGCGCTTCGCGCATGTAGCGTTCTTCGGACATGAATCGGTTCCCCTGTTGCAAGACCTGATCATTATCCGGGCTTCGGCGGCCTGGCAGAAATGAAGAGATTGGATGCCTGTCAGTGGCCTCCCAAATGGCCGATTGGCCTCCCGCTTATGCGCGTGATTGGCTATCGGGGAGGCCAACGTGCGGCGCTACAGTAGCGCCATCCCCACCCCACACCCTTTGGAGACAGCCATGCACAACCGTATCGAATGGGCCAAGCACGCCCCCGAGGCCTACAAAGCCATGGTCGGCCTGGAGCAGGCCTTGGCCAAGAGTGGCCTGGAGAATTCCCTGCTGGAACTGGTGCGCCTGCGGGCTTCGCAGATCAACGGCTGCGCCTACTGCGTCAACCTGCACGCCAACGATGCGCGCAAGGCCGGTGAGACCGAGGCACGCCTGCAGACCTTGTGCGTCTGGCAGGAAACCGCCTACTTCACCCCGCGCGAACGTGCTGCGCTGGCCTGGGTGGAGAGCCTGACCAGGCTGCCCGAGCACGGCGCGCCGCAGGGCGAATATGAAGCCTTGCAGGAACACTTCGAGCCGGCGGAGGTGGCCAACCTGACCCTGGCAATTGCCGCCATCAATGCCTGGAACCGATTCGGGGTCGGGTTTGCCATGGTGCCGGCCTGATCACTCTTGACTTCCTGTGCCGGCCTCTTCGCGGGTGAACCCGCGAAGAGGCCGGCACAGGCAACATCTCAACGCCCGGCCAACCGCGCCCGGTAGCTGCCAGGGCTCTGCCCGGTCCACTTCTTGAACGCCCGGTGAAACGCACTGGGCTCCTGGAACCCGGTCTGCTCGGCAATCTCGGCAATGCTCAACTCCCCTTCGCGCAACCGCTCGAAGGCCATTGCCCGGCGCACTTCATCCTTGATCTGCTGGTACGAACGCCCTTCCCGCTCCAGCTGCCGACGGAAAGTACTGGCACTGACCCCCTGCTGCTGCGCCAGCGCCGCCAGCGTCGGCCAATGCCCATAACGCCGCGCCCGCAGGTGCCGGTACACTTCGGCCACCAGCCCGTTCTGGTTGCGAAAGCGAATCACCAGCCCCTGCGGCGCACTGCGCAGGAAGGTTTTCAGGGCCGCCAGGTCCTGCACCACCGGCAGGCGCAGGTAGGCGCTGTCGAACTCCACCTCGGTGCGCCCGCTGCCCAGGCGCAGGTCCGGCCCCCACAGCAGCAGGTCGTCTTCCTGGGCCGGGCGCGACACCGCCAGCTCGGTGCGGTCGATGGCGATCCGCCGCCCGGCCAGCCAGCACAGCATGCCGATCATCAGCACCAGGTAGGTTTCCTCGGCATACACCCGGGTCAGCGGGTCGGCGATGCTCGACTGCACGCTGATCAGCGCCCGCCCGCCACGCACCGTCAGGCTGCCGCGCAGATCGCGCAGGAACAGGCCAAAACCGCCCATGCACTGGCGCAAGGCCTTCTCCAGGTTCGGCTCCAGGATCAGGCCTCGGCAGATCAGGGCGAAACTGCCCGGCGGCATGCCGTGGCTGTCGAGGCGGAAGAACTCATCGTCCAGGCGCTGGATCAGCGCCAGCCACAGCTGGGCGAAGGCCTTGGCCGGTACACGCGCCTGGGGCTGCTCGAGCAGTTGTGGGTCGATGCCCACCGCACGCAGCTGCGCATCGCGTTCGGCGGGGCAGTCGCGCAGGGCATGGAGCATGGCATTGAGGAAGTACACGGCGACCGAATCGCTATCGCGCATGGCGGTTTTCGCTGTCTATGCTGAGTGGCAAAAAGTGCCAGGTTGTCTGAACAGTTCCGGCATAGGCTGCAACAGAGCCTTTGCCTAGACTCGGTCCCACTCCGGGATCGTCGGCCATTCTCGCAGAGCCTGGCCCGGTCCCGCCATGCCTTCGCAATCGGAGCCCCTATGAGCAGCGCAGAAATCTACGTCGTCAGTGCCGTCCGTTCAGCCATTGGTGGTTTTGGCGGTTCCCTCAAGGACCTGCCGCTAGCCGACCTGGCCAGCGCCATCACCCGCGCCGCCATCGAGCGCTCGGGCGTGGCCGCCGAGCAAGTCGGCCACCTGGTGATGGGCACGGTGATCCCCACCGAACCGCGTGACGCCTACCTGGCCCGCGTAGCGGCAATGAACGCCGGCATCCCCAAGGAAACCCCGGCATTCAACGTCAACCGCCTGTGCGGCTCGGGCCTGCAGGCCATCGTCTCGGCAGCCCAATGCCTGCTGCTCGGCGACACCGACGTGGCCGTGGCGGCCGGTGCCGAATCCATGAGCCGTGGCCCGTACCTGCTGCCGCAGGCACGCTGGGGCGCTCGCATGGGTGATCTGCAAGGCATCGACTATACCGTCGGTGTGCTGCAGGACCCGTTCGAACACTTCCATATGGGCATCACCGCCGAGAACGTTGCGGCCAAGCACGGCATTACCCGCGAAATGCAGGATGAACTGGCCCTGACCAGCCAGCGCCGCGCCGCTCGCGCCATTGCCGAAGGCCGCTTCGCCAGCCAGATCGTTCCGCTGGAACTGAAAACCCGCAAGGGCAGCGTGCAGTTCAGCACTGACGAGCATGTGCGTGGCGAGGTGACCGCCGAGCAACTGGCAGGGATGAAGGCGGTGTTCAAGAAAGACGGTACCGTTACCGCCGGCAACGCCAGTGGCATCAACGACGGCGCTGGCGGCCTGGTACTGGCCACTGGTGATGCGGTGCGCCGCCTGGGCCTGAAGCCCCTGGCCCGCCTGGTGGGCTATGCCCATGCAGGCGTCGAGCCTGAACTGATGGGCCTTGGCCCGATCCCGGCCACCCGCAAGGTGCTGGAGAAGACCGGCCTGAGTGTGCAGGACCTGGACGTGATCGAGTCCAACGAAGCCTTCGCTGCCCAGGCTTGCGCCGTGGCTCGCGAACTGGGCTTCGACCCGGAAAAGGTCAACCCCAACGGTTCGGGCATTTCCCTGGGTCACCCGGTGGGCGCCACCGGCGCGATCATCGCCACCAAGGCCATCCATGAGCTGCAGCGCATCCAGGGCCGCTATGCCCTGGCCACCATGTGCATCGGTGGTGGCCAAGGCATCGCCTTGGTCTTCGAGCGCGTCTGACGGAGCCTGACACATGAGCATTGAACAGATTGCCGTGATCGGCGCAGGCACCATGGGCAACGGCATTGCCCAGGTGTGCGCGGTAGCCGGCTACCAGGTGCTGCTGGTGGACGTGTCCGACGCTGCGCTGGAGCGCGGCGTGGCCACCTTGAGCAAGAACCTCGAGCGCCAGGTCGCCAAGGGTACCCTCGACGCCGACAAGGCGGCAGCTGCCCGCACCCGCATTCGCACCAGCACCGACTACACCCAGCTCAGCAGCGCGCAAATGGTGATCGAAGCCGCCACCGAGAACCTGCAGCTCAAGCAGCGCATCCTGCAGCAGGTGGCCGCCAACGTCGCCGCCGACTGCCTGATCGCCACCAACACCTCGTCGCTGTCTGTCACCCAGCTGGCGGCCAGCATCGAGCACCCCGAACGCTTCATCGGCGTGCATTTCTTCAACCCGGTGCCGATGATGGCGCTGGTCGAGATCATTCGCGGCCTGCAGACCAGCGACAGCACCTACGCCCAGGCGCTGGTGGTGACCGAAAAGGTCGGCAAGACCCCGATCACCGCCGGCAACCGCCCTGGGTTCGTGGTCAACCGCATCCTGGTGCCGATGATCAACGAAGCGATCTTCGTGCGCCAGGAAGGCCTGGCCAGTGCCGAGGACATCGACACCGGCATGCGCCTGGGCTGCAACCAGCCGATCGGCCCGCTGGCCCTGGCCGACCTGATCGGCCTGGACACCCTGCTGGCGATCATGGAGGCCTTCCATGAAGGCTTCAACGACAGCAAGTACCGCCCTGCCCCGCTGCTCAAGGAAATGGTCGCGGCCGGTTGGCTGGGGCGCAAGAGCGGCCGCGGTTTCTTCACCTACTGAGGAGCGAACGCCATGCCCCCGGTCAATGCCGCGATGCGCTGTGCCAACTTTGAAGAGCGACGTGACCGGGCCATGGCGCTGTTTGCCGAAAAGGGCTTCGGCCAGGTCAGCATGCGCGAGCTGGCGGCCCATGTGGGGCTTACCGCAGGCTCGCTGTATCACCACTTCCCCAGCAAGCAGGACCTGCTGTACGACCTGATCGAGGAGTTGTACGAGGAATTGCAGGCCACCCTGAACCAGGGGCGCCGGGCCATGGCGCGCGGGGCGTCGGCGCTGAGCTGCCTGATTGCCGCGCACTGGCAGCTGCATGCCGAGCGGCCCATGCAGTTTCGCCTGGCGGAGCGCGACTTCTGTTGCCTGAGCGACGACCAGCAGGCGCGCCTGGCCTTGTTGCGCAAGCGCTATGAGGCGGGGTTGCTGAGGTTGATCGCACCGCAGGCGAAGTTGCAGGGACAGGCCCTGGTGGCCACGGCGCATGTGGTGGCGACGCTGCTGAACCAGTTGCCGGGGCTGTTGAAGGCCTTGCCCGAAGAACAGGGGCTGGGGTTGATGGAAAGCATGCTGGTGGGTGGGCTGGAGCGGACCCTGCGCTAGCCTGCTCCGGCCCTTTCGCGGGTAAACCCGCTCCCACAGGAACTGTGCAAGTCTCAAGGTTTGCACGGTTCCTGTGGGAGCGGGTTTACCCGCGAAAGGGCCAGTGCAGGCTAGCGCAGGAGCGACTGGATCTGCTCGTGCAAGGTATCCAGGTCGAACGGCTTGGCCAGGATCGGTGCCTTGCGGGTGATCGGGCTGCCGGACTCGAGAATCTCCGCCGGGTAGCCGCTGATGAAGATCACCTTCAGGTCCGGCCGCAACTTCACTGCCGGCTCGGCAATGTCCACCCCGGAAATCCCGCCCGGCAAGCGGAAGTCCGTCACCATCAGGTCGAGGTGCGGCTTGCTCGCCAGGATCGCGAACGCCTGCTCGCCATCCTCGGCCACCAGCACGTGGTAGCCCTCGCCTGCCAGGTAATCACGCAGGATCATGCGAATCGCCGGTTCGTCCTCGACCACCAGTACTACATCTTGTGCATCTTCACTCATGTCAACGCCTTGAAATACTTACAGCTGGCCATCAGACCCCAGGCTCACGCAGAGGTTGCCCTTGCCTGGTCGTTTTGTTGTTCGCAGGTTGCCAGTGGCAATTGCAAGGTGAAGGTGGCGCCTTTGCCCTCTTCACTCTCCACCAATATGCGCCCGCCATGGGCCTGGACGATCTGCTCCGATATGTACAGCCCCAGGCCCAACCCACCCGTGACCTGCTGGGTGGCGACCCGCTCGAACTGCTGGAAGATGCGCTGCTGGTTGGCAATGCAGATGCCGATGCCATGGTCCTGCACCTGCACGCAGGCCAGGCCGTCCTGCTCGAATACCCGCACCTGCACCGGTTTGCGCTCACCATAACGCAAGGCATTGGACAACAGGTTGGCCAGCACCTGCTCGATGCGAAACTCGTCCCACTCGCCCAGCAGCGGCTCGCAGCGTTGCAACTCGATATGGGTGTCCAGTGCGCTGGCCTGGGCAGCAAAGTTCTCCACCAGGCCGCGCACCAGTTGGCCCAGGTCGAACGCCTTGGGCCGCAGCGACAGTTTGCCGGTGCGGATGCGCGATACATCAAGCATATCTTCGACCAGGCGGATCAGGCTGTTGATCTGCCGCTCGTCGCGCTCGACCATGGCCTGCAGCTTGTCGACGCTGAAGGCGGCAAGGTTGCCGCGTGCCAGGTGCAGCTTGCGCAGCTGGGTTTCCAGAATCAGGCCATTGAGCGGGGTGCGCACCTCATGGGACACGATCGACATGAAGTCATCGCGCATGCGCACGGCATGCTCCAGTTCACCCCGCGCCGTCTGCAGCTGGGCCAGCAGCAGTTCCTGCTCCTGGCGGCTGCGTTCCAGGGCCTGCAATTGGCGGTCGAGCACCTTGCGCTGGCGGTACAGGTCGACGAACACCGACACCTTGCTCTTCACCGCCAGGGTGTCGAGCGGCTTGTGCAGAAAGTCCACCGCGCCGCTTTCATAGCCCTTGAACGCGTAGTTCATCTCGCGCCCGGCGGCAGTGACGAACACGATGGGGATGTTGCGGGTCTTTTCCGTGCCGCGCATCAGCTCGGCCAGCTCGAAACCGTTCATGCCCGGCATCTGCACGTCGAGAATGGCCAGGGCGAACTCGTGCTCGAGCAACAGTGACAACGCTGCCTCGGCCGACTGGGCCTGGTGCACCTCGCGGTCTTGGCCCTGGAGCAGGGCGTCGAGGGCCAGCAGGTTTTCTGGCAGGTCGTCGACGATCAGCAGTTTGGCGATGGTGTGGCTTAGCATGCGCTAGGTTCCAGGGCGGCGAGCAATCGCTCGATGCCACTCAGAGAAAGAATATGGTCGGGCTGGTGCAGGGCCAGTGCGGCCTCCGGCATCAGCGCCACCTGTGCGTCGCAAGGGTCCTGGACCACGGTCCGGCCCCCATTGCGCTTGATATAGGCAAGGCCTTCTGCGCCATCCTCGTTGGCCCCGGTGAGCAACATGCCCAGCAGGCCGGCACCATAGGCATCGGCCGCCGACATGAACAGGTAGTCGATCGCCGGCCGGGAAAAATGCACCGGCGGCTCCTGGCTCAGCGACAGGGTCAGGTCACGCTCCACCGACAGGTGATAACCCGGCCCGGCCACGTAGATCTGCCCGGGGCGCAGCGGCTGTTTGTCACAGGCCTCGCACACTGGCCGCCGCAGGCGACGTTGCAGCACCTCGGCCAGCTGGCTGTGGCGGTCATCCGGCAGGTGCAGCACGCAAATTACCGGAATGGCGAAGCCGGCCGGCAACGCGCCCAGCACACTGAATAGCGCTGTAACGCCGCCGGCCGAGGCGCCGATCACCATCGCGCGTACGCCTTTCATGACTTGCGGTAGATCCGTTCGGGCTTGACCAGCGGCTCGAAGCGCTCGCTGTAGGCGGAGAAATCCACCGATTCCTTGCTGCCCAGCACCAGGAAGCCGCGGTGGCACAGGGACTCGTGGAACAGGCCCAGGGCGCGGTCCTGCAGTTCCTTGTTGAAGTAGATGAGCACGTTGCGGCACGACACCAGCTGGGTTTCGGAAAACACGCTGTCGGTGGCCAGGCTGTGGTCGGCGAAAGTCACGTTGTCCCGCAGGGTGCTGTCCATGATGGCGTTGCCGTAGGCGGCCGTGTAGTACTCGGCAAAGTCCCGTCGGCCACCGGCGATGCGATAGTTTTCGGCGTACTCGCGCATGCTCTGCATCGAGTAGATACCCTGCTTGGCCTTGTCCAGCGAATGCGGGTTGATGTCGGTGGCATAGATGATGGTGCGCTCCAGCAGGCCCTCCTCGCGTAGCAGGATGGCCATCGAATACACCTCCTCGCCCGTGCTGCAGCCGGCAATCCACACCTTGATCGACGGCCAGGTGCGCAGCAGCGGCACCACTTCGTTGCGCAGCGCCAGGTAGTGCCCCGGGTCGCGGAACATCTCGCTGACCGGGATCGTCAGGTACTGCAGCAACTGCATGAACATGCCTGGGTCGTGCAGCACGCGCTCCTGCAGCGCCGACACCGTCAGGCAGTCGAACTGGCGCAGCGCATGCAGGATCCGGCGCTTGATCGACGCGCCGGAATAGTTGCGGAAATCGTAGCTGTACTTGAGGTAGATGGCCTCGATCAGCAAGCGGATTTCGATATCGGTGTTACGTTCGCTAGTCAAATTCGCTCCAGTTGCGGCAGCCACACACGGATCAGCGAGAACAAGCGGTCCAGGTCGATCGGTTTGGCCAGGTAGTCGTTGGCGCCGGCCTGCAGGCAACGCTGCTGGTCATCCTTCATCGCCTTGGCGGTCACGGCAATGATCGGCAGCTTGCGCCAGCGTGGTTGCTGGCGGATCAGCCGGGTGGCCTCGAAGCCGTCCATTTCCGGCATCATCACATCCATCAACACCAGGTCGATGTCGTCATGCTGCTCCAGGCGCTCGATGGCCTCGCGGCCGTTGCGGCCGATTTCGACGATCGCGCCCTTGTGCTCCAGCGCGCTGGTCAGGGCAAAGATGTTGCGCACGTCGTCGTCCACCAGCAGCACCTTGCGGCCTTCGAAAACCTTGTCGCGGCTGCGCGCGGTCTTGAGCATGCGCTGGCGTTCGTTGGACAGCTGCGACTCGACCTTGTGCAGGAACAGCGTCACTTCGTCGAGCAGGCGCTCCGGCGAGCGTGCGCCCTTGATGATGATCGAGCGCGAATACTTGAGCAGGTCGGCTTCTTCTTCGCGGGTAAGATTGCGCCCGGTATACACGATCACCGGCGGGAAGGCACGGATGTCTTCGGCGGTCATGCGCTTGAGCAACTCGTTGCCGAGCATGTCTGGCAGCTTGAGGTCAATGATCATGCAGTCGTAGATATTCTCGCGCAGCAACGCCAGGGCATCCTGGGCCATGGCCACGGCGGTGATCTCGACATCGTCGTCGCCGATCAGACGGGCAATGCTCTCGCGCTGCAGGTCGTCGTCTTCCACCAGCAGGATGTGCTTGAGCTTCTGGGTCAGCTTGGCCTCCAGCCGGGCGAAAACTTCCTTGAGTTGTTCACGGCTGGTGGGCTTGACCGCGTAGCCGACGGCACCCATGTGCATGGCGGCCTCGACGCGGTCCTCAACGGAAATGATATGCACCGGGATGTGCCGGGTGCTCGCTTGCTCCTTCAGGCGTTGCAGCACGGTCAGGCCGGAATGGTCGGGCAGGCGCATGTCCAGCAGGATGGCATCGGGGATGTACTGCACGGCCAGTTCGAAGCCCTCGTCGGCGCCCTGCGCCACCAGGCAGCTGTAACCCAGCTCGTGGGCCAGGTCGAAGAGGATGCGGGCGAAGTTCGGTTCGTCTTCGATCACCAGGATGCAGCGGTTGCCGAACGGCGCGCGCTCACGGTCATCGGCAAACACTGGTGTCGGGCGTTTCGGTGCCGCCACCACTGGTGCCTGCGGCGCGGGTGGCAGGCTATCGACCGCAGGGCGCAGGCTGAGCGGCTCGATATCCTGCGCCACGCGCTCATAGCGCTCCGGCAGGATCAGGCTGAATACACTGCCCTGGCCGGGGCTGCTGTCGACGCTGATCTGCCCACCCAGCAGGTGCGCCAGGTCGCGGGAAATCGACAGGCCCAGGCCGGTGCCGCCATAACGGCGGTTGCTGGTGCCATCCACCTGGTGGAATGCGCCGAAGATCGCCTGCTGCTGGTCGGCGGCGATGCCGATGCCGGTATCGCGCACGGCAAAGACGATGCCGGTGCCAGGCTGGTAACCGATGTTCAGGCTGACCTGGCCGCGCTCGGTGAACTTGATGGCGTTGGACAGCAGGTTCTTGAGAATCTGCTCCAGGCGCTGGCGGTCGGTGAACAGCGTGGCCGGCACCTGCGCCTCGGTGGTCACCTCGAAGGCGAGGCCCTTGTGCCCGGCCAACGGCTCGAACATGCTGCGCAGGCCTTCGACCAGGCGCTCCACCTGAGTGGTTTCAGGGCGCACTTCCAGCTTGCCGGCTTCCACCTTGGCGATGTCGAGAATGTCATTGATCAGGTTGAGCAGGTCGTTGCCGGCCGAATAGATGGATTCGGCGAACTTGACCTGCTCGTCGCTGAGGTTGCCCTCGCCGTTTTCCGCCAGCAGCTTGGCCAGGATCAGCGAGCTGTTCAGCGGCGTGCGCAACTCGTGGGACATGTTGGCGAGGAATTCGGACTTGTACTTGCTCGAACGCTGCAGTTCCTCGGCACGCGCCTGCAGCTCGTCCTGGGCCTGGAGCAGTTCGTCGTTCTTGCGGTCCAGCGCCTCGGTGCGCTCCGACAGCTGCTCGTTGGTCTGCTCAAGCTCCGCCTGCTGGGTTTCCAGGTGGGCCTGGGACTCCTTGAGCACGCGGGATTGCTCTTCGAGCTCTTCGTTGGCGGTTTTAAGTTCTTCCTGCTGCACTTGCAGCTCTTCGTTCAGTTGCTGGGTTTCGGCCAGCACCTCCTGCAGGCGCTGCCGGTAACGGGCGCTTTCGATGGAAATACCGACGTTGCCACGGACCCGCTGCAGCATCTCTTCGTCACGCTCCTGCAACGGCCGCAGGAAGCCCAGCTCCAGCACGCCGTTGATCTGCCCGTCGTCGCTGGAGGGCATCAGCATGGCACTGCGCGGCAGGCCCCTGCCAAGGCCGGAGCTGAGTTGGAAATAGTCTTCAGGCAAGTCGTCCAGGCGCAGCAGCCTCGCTTCGCGCACGGCCTGGGCCAGCAGCCCCTCGTGGTCACCCAGTACCTGCTCGCGCGCCTGCTCCTCGGCATCCAGGCCATAGCTGGCAACACGCACCAGGCGGCCATGTTCGTCACGCACGTACAACGCGCCTACCACGCTGCCCAGGTAGCTGGCGAAGAAACGCAGGATGTTGTCACCGAGCATGGGCAGGGTCAGCTGGCCGAGCACCTGTTCGGACAGTTGCGTCTGCCCGTTGCGCAGCCAGGCCTGATGCTCCAGGCGCTCGGCGGCGCGCTGCTGGGCCTGGAAGTTTTCGTCATAGGTAGCGGACAGCGCCAGCAGGTCGCGCCGCCCGAGGTAGGCCAGCAAGGCGCTGAGGCCGACGATGAACAGCACGAAGGACGACATGACCGTGACGGTCACACTGTTGACCCGCTCGTTGCGCGCCATGCGCAATTGTTGTTCGCTGCCGATGAGGTTGTCGAACTCCTTGCGGATCTCATCGGTCAGGCGCTTGCCGCGGCCGTTGCCGATCAAGGCGCGGTAATCACCCTGGCTGCGGCGCAAGTTGATCATCTCGCTGCCGAAGGTGTTCCACGCTTGCTGCAGGGCGATCAGCCGGTCGATGCGTTCGACCTGTTGCGGGTTGTCCTCGACCATGCCGCGCAGGCTCTGCAGGCTGCCGAAAATGCGCGGCTTGGCCACCTCGTAGGGGTCGAGGAAACGCTCATCGCCGGTGATCAGGAAGCCACGCATGCCGGTTTCCATGTCGATCGACAGTTTGACCGCTTCGTTGGCATTGCCGATCACCCGGTCGGTGTGCTCGACCCACTGCAAGGCCGAAAGCAGGTAGTTGATCACCGCAACGAAGGCCACGGCCCCCAGCAGACCAACCCCCAGGGGTAGGCCGACGTTGCGGCTCAACAGCTTGCGGAAGCTTCGCTGGTCCATCGAGGCTGCTTGAATCATGTGAAAACGCCCGAGCTAAAAGTCCATTGAAAAGTGTGGCGGATCTGTCTTTGTCATTATCTGCCACTGCGCCGTCCTGTTAAGCGAGTCTAACCAGCTTTGCCGGGTCTGGCAGGGCATTTAGCCAGTATTTGAAGGCAGCGTGCGCCAAACGTTCCATCTGATTGCAGTGCCCGGTATCCTCGGGAACTTCTGCTGCCATCTGGAGCACAGATTAAAGACATTCATTAGCACAGGATCCGAACCATGCACCTTCTGGTAGTCGAAGACGACGACATCGTACGCATGCTGATGGTCGAAGTGCTCGACGAACTGGGCTACACGGTCATCGAGGCGGACAGTGCCGGCGCGGCGCTGCGCATTATCGAGGACCCGGGCCAGGAGTTGGCGCTGATGCTGACCGACGTGGGGTTGCCGGACATGGGTGGCGAAGAGCTGGCCGGCAAGGCGCGCGAGCTGCGGCCGCTGTTGCCGGTGCTGTTCGCCAGTGGCTATGCCGAGAACGTCAATGTACCGGAGGGCATGCACCTGATCGGCAAGCCGTTCAGCATCGACCAGTTGCGCGACAAGGTACAGGCCATTCTGGGTAACCCTTGAAATCGGTGCCGCCTGGTTCGCGGGCTTGCCCGCTCCCACAGGGTCAGCACAAGTTTGAGTGCAGTGGAATACCTGTGGCAGCGGGCTAGCCCGCGAAGAGGCCGGCACAGGCTGTAGCTGACTACAGTTCCCTGCGCAACAGGTAGCTATCCATGATCCACCCCTTGCGCGCCCGCTCCCGCTCACGCATCTCCAGTATCTGTGCCTTCACCGTTTGCAACGGCCCGGCAATCAGCACCTCATCCGCAGTCCCCAGGTACGCGCCCCAGTAAATCATCAACGCCGGATCATCGAGCCGGGCAAACGCGCACTGCCCGTCGAGCATCACCAGCACATTGTCGATCTGCCCCTGCCCGGCCAGGCGCCGCCCTGGCAATACGGTCAACGGCTCACCGATGCGGTTGAGCGGCACCTGATGGCGCGCTGCCAACGCCTGCACGCTGCTGATGCCCGGAATGACCTGCAGGCGCAGCGCCACACCACGCTCGCGGACCAGGCCAAGGATGCGCAGGGTGCTGTCGTACAGCGTCGGCTCGCCCCACAGCAGGAAGGCGCCGGTTTCCCCAATGCCTATCTCCTGTTCGATCAATTGGGCATACAGCGCCGCACGCTGCCGGTGCCAGTCCTGCACCGCGCCCAGGTAGTCATCGGCCTGGCCATCGCGTGCAGGGTCGGCCACCTGCACCAGGCGGTAGCCGCCCTCGGGCCGGTAGCGTTGGAGGATGGCCTTGCGCAGGCGCAGCAGTTCGTCCTTGTCGCCGCCTTTGTCGAGCACGAAGAACACACTGGCCTGGCGCAGTGCATCGACCGCCTCGTAGGTGACCTGGCGCGGGTCACCGGGGCCGATGCCGATCAACAACAGGTCTTTCATTGCCCTGCCCTTTGCGGAAACCAGCAGCCATTGTCAGGTGGCTGCCGGTATTTGGCAAAGCGCCCCGTCAGAAGATGGAGAAGTTGTAGCTGACGATGACCCGTGTCTCGTCCATGTCACGCGCCCATTTTTCATAATTGCTGCGGTAAGTTGAATTACGCAGACGCACGCTTACGTCCTTGAACGTGCCACCTTGCACCTGGTACTTGAACTCGGTGTCGCGTTCCCACTCTTTGCCTTCGGCCGTACTGCCCGGCACCTTGATATTGTCACCGTTGATGTAACGGGTGAAGAAGGTCAGGCCAGGCACGCCCAGGGCCTTGAAGTCATAGTCATAACGCACCTGCCAGGAACGCTCCTGGGCGGCGGCGAAGTCGTTGACCTGGGCATAGTTGACCAGGTAAGGGTTGGTGCCATCCAGGTATGGCATGGCACTGTCGCCATACATGCGCTGCCAACCGGCACTGAGCTTGTGGCCACCCAGGCTGTAGCCGAGCATGCCGCTGAACGCGCGATGGTCGATTTCGCCGGCGCGGGCATTGCCGATGTCATCACTCTTGATCAAGCGCAGGTCTGCCGACAGGCTGCCCACCGCCAATGGCTGGCTGGCCACCAGGCCGAGGAAGTGCTGGCGGTAGATGTTCTCCAGCTTGGCCACCTGGTACTGGGCGCTGAAGCGTTCGTTGAAACGGTAATCGACACCAGCCAGGTCGAAGTGATCAGCCTCGATACCGCAGGCATAGCGCTTGTTCTTGCAATGCACGCGAATGTCCTGGCGGTCGGTGGAATCCCGTGCGGTGTACTTGTCCAGGCGGGCCAGGGTGAACTTCAGGTCGCGCACTTCTTCGGAAGTGAGCATGGCGCCATGGAACATGGTCGGCAGCAGGCGGCCATCGTTGTACTTGAGCAACGGTACATCCGGCATCATCGAACCGTACTTGAGCACGGTACTGGAAACCTTGACCTTGGCCGCCAGGCCCATCTTCGCGTACTGGTCGGCCGAGTGGCGCGGGTCGTGACCGGAAGACGGCAACAGGCCGCTGTTACTGTCCGCCGGGCTGGAGTCAAGTTTGAAGCCGAACATGCCCAGCGCATCCACGCCAAAACCTACCGGCCCCTGCGTGTAACCCGACTGCACATTGAGGATGAAACCTTGTGCCCATTCTTCGCGTTTGGACGCACCCTGGCTGGAACTGCTGTGGCCGTCACGAAAATCCCGGTTGAAATAGACATTGCGTGCTTCGACCTTTGCACTGCTGTCTTCAAGAAAACCGGCGGCCTGGGCATTGACGCCGGCACACAACAGGAACAAGCCGGCAACACGACGCCCGGGGGCGAGGGGGAAAGGGGCAAACATGGGAGAAAACATCCGGAATCAAGGCGAGTAAACAACCTGTGGCACGTGTTGGCCACGGTACTGCGAGGGGGCCGAACAATAGCCGGCCATCATCTGAAATGATCGCGCGAAGCCTCTGGCACGGGCCATTGGACCATGGTCTAAGCGCGCCACAAGACAACCGCGGAAAAACCGGACAATACCGCACGCAAAACTAGGAAAGTTCCCTGCTTACTTACAAAAAGTTTGCAGTTTACCCAGTACCCATGAATGACTACACTCGATATCAGCGAACAGCGGAACCCACCCGCGTGGCCGGCGTTTTTATTCTTCTTCAATGTTCGTCACGCCCTGCCACGACCGACGTACAGGAGTGATTACAGTGTCCAGACTTGCAGAGTTTCGTGCTGCCGAAAAAGCGCTCCAGGAACAGATGGCGCAACTGGAAGCGTTGAAAAAGGATGCCGGCCTCAAACGCGAAATCGAATTCGAGCAGAAACTAGTCGGCCTGATGAAAAGCTACGACAAGAGCCTGCGCGATATCATCGCCATCCTCGACCCGAAGGCAGTGGCCCGGGTTTCCAGTGCAGCACCCAAGCAACAGCGCCGCGCGCGCGTGGTAAAGGTTTACACCAACCCGCATACCGGCGAGCGAATCGAGACCAAAGGCGGCAACCACCGTGGGCTCAAGGCCTGGAAAGAACAATACGGCGCCGCCACGGTAGAAAGCTGGGTACGCTGATGAAACGTCCACACGCACTTCACACTTTTTTCACAAGGGCTGGCTCAGTATCGAGACAGCTAAAGGACTAGCGACCCCATCACGCGCCCGCACATGCGGGCCTCTAATTCCAGCGCCCTGCCTTGTGCAGGGCGCTTTCATTTGCGCAATCGGCACACTGCCGTATCATGGTCAGCCTGTCTGTTTTGCCGGTGCCCTGCGCCCGGCCCCGTCTCAGGAGTTCCCATGAGCCTGCACGATCTGCAAACCCTGCCTGGCGTCACCGCCCAACCGGACGCCGCCACCGCCCAGTTCGTCTTCAACCACACCATGCTGCGGGTAAAGGACATCGAAAAGTCCCTGGACTTCTACACCCGCGTGCTGGGTTTCCGCCTGGTAGACAAGCGCGACTTCCCCGAAGCTGCCTTCAGCCTGTACTTCCTGGCCTTGGTCGACCCGGCGCAGATCCCGGCCGATGACAACGAACGCCACCAGTGGATGAAGTCTATTCCGGGCGTGCTGGAACTGACCCACAACCACGGCACCGAAAACGATGCCGAGTTCGCCTACCACAACGGCAACACCGACCCGCGCGGCTTTGGCCACATCTGCGTCTCGGTACCGGACGTACGCGAAGCCTGCGCACGCTTCGAGGCACTGGGTGTACCGTTCCAGAAACGCCTGCAGGACGGGCGCATGAACCACCTGGCCTTCGTCAAGGACCCGGACGGTTACTGGGTCGAAGTCATCCAGCCGACCGAGCTCAAAGGCTGAGCACTCATCGCTGCTCGCTCGTCGGGCCGGGAACTCCCGGCCCTTTGCTGTGGTATATGAAGGTAACTGCTTCACATGCCACAGCGAGGTAAGGACGATGCAATCTCTTCACTGTGAATATCGCAAGCACACCATCACCGCCAGCGTGATGCCCCACCCCGATTCCCCCCTGCCCTATGCCGCCGGGTGCCTGATTACCGACCCCGAAGGGCACACCAGCAGGCGCATGTCGATGCCGATGAAGTTCTTCTCCGACCTCGAGAACGCACAGCATGTGTCGCTGGCCCATGGCCGGGCGCTGGTCGACCAGCAGCTGGATGAAGGGCACAAGGTGTTCTGACCTTGTCAATGCTTGTGCCGGCCTCTTCGCGGGTAAACCCGCTCCCACAGGGGTAGCGCCGTTGCTACATGCGTGCGCTATCCCTGTGGGAGCGGGTTTACCCGCGAAAGGGCCGGCACAGGAATAATCAGATATCCCGGGCGTACGCCACCGCCGCCTCCACCTGCGCCAGGGTGGGTCGCACCCCGGTGTAAAGCACGAACTGCTCCAGCGCCTGCAGCGCAATCACCTCCAGCCCGGTGATCACTGGCTTATCCAACGCCCGCGCTCGGCGGATCAACGGAGTGCTCTCCGGCATCGCCACAACATCGAACACCCGCGCCGCCGCGGCGATGGCGTTCTCGGAAAACGCCAGCTCCTCGGCCTCGGGCCCGCCCGCCATGCCGATCGGCGTCACGTTCACCAGCATGGGTGGGCACAGGTCGCCCAGCTCCGCCACCCAGCGATAACCACACACATCCGCCAGCTGCCGCCCCGCCTGCTCGTTGCGCGCAACGATGATGCCTTCGGCGAACCCGGCATCGCGCAAGGCACTGGCTACCGCCTTGGCCATGCCGCCACTGCCGCGCAGGGCAAACGCCGTGGACGGGTCGACCTGGTGCTGCGCCAGCAACTGACGCACGGCCAGGTAATCGGTGTTGTAGGCCTTCAGGTGGCCATTGGTATTGACCAGGGTATTGACCGACTCGATGGCCGCAGCCGATGGGTCGATCTCGTCGACCAGGGCCATGCAGGCCTCCTTGTACGGCATCGATACCCCGCAACCGCGGATACCCAAAGCGCGAATGCCCGCCACCGCCGCCGGCAGGTCATCGGTGCGCATGGCCTTGTAGTAGAAGTCCAGGCCGAGCTGCTGGTAAAGGTGGTTGTGGAACCGTACACCGAAGGTGCCGGGGCGACCGGCCAGGGAAATGCACAGCACGGTGTCTCTGCTTGGAGTTGCCGACATAACCTGCTCCTTTGTCATAACTGAAACGTTTGTTCAGCGTAACAGAGGTAACCGCTGGTCGTCCCTTACACAACCTTTACCGTTCCCCCGTGCTCAGCTGACGAAGAGTGGAGTCATAGTAATAGGACCCCACACTTGGGGTGTCCTTGCGAGGGTTTCTTCATGAACCGTCACATTCCCGGAATCGCCCTGCTGGTCGGTGCCCTGGCCATCAGCGCACCCGCTGTCGCCCACGGCGGCCATGGCCATGGCGGTTGGTACGGCCCCGGCCCGCTGCTGGGTGCGGCCGTGGTTGGCGCCGTGGTCGGGGCGACGGTTTATGGCGGGCGTGACCGTACCGTGTACGTCGAGCGCCAACCGGTCTACTACGGGCCGCCCCCGGTGTACATGCAACCACCGCCACCGCCGGTGTACTACCAGCCGTACTACGTGCCAGCACCACCGCCTCCGGGCTACCGCACCTACTACGGTCCGCCACCGGTGTATTACGGCCCGCCGCGCTGGTAAATGTTGATAGAACCAATGACCACTATCGAGGAAGTTAATTTCAAACCGCCCCGGCTGCTGCGTAAGGTAGGGCCATGTTTTACAGGAGGTCCACATGGCCACTATCCAGATCATGTCCGTTGTTGGCAGTGCCGTCCCCGCTTCGCTGCGTGAGCAGGGCCTGCTCGCATGCTGGTACCTGGTGCGCAACGGCGAAGCCGTAAGCGGCCCGATGCCGACCCGCGCCTCGGCCCAGGCCCTGGTCGAACAGTTGCAACCAGGCACCATGGTCGCCTGACCCGTATTTGTTGTGCGTTGCTCCCTACGCCCTTCTGGCCCGCCTACCTGGCGGGTCTTTTTTTGCCTGGGCGTTACGCCTGCACCTCCCCGCCGCAGGCAATGAACATTGCCAACAACGCGGCCAACTGGTGCTCACGCTGACCGTAGCCCGCGCCAGGCAAGCTGGCCCAGATAGGCGCGGCCTTGGCGATCGCCTGGGCAATGCGGCCAGCCTTTATCAGTGCCAAGGCACCGCGTTCGCTCAGCAACTTGATTGCCGCCAGGTCCTGGGCCTCAGGGGTAAAGCGGCCATTGAAGCCATAGGTACTCACGATGGCATCCCAGGTACCGGCCAGAATCTGGTACCGCCCAGCCGCAGAACTGTGGATGCCGTAGCTGGGCAACCACACCCTCTGCTTCGGGTGCCCGCTGTAGTCATTGAACAGTTGGCCGCCGACCAGGACGTTGTAGCCATCGTCGCTGGCAGCGATGGTCGAGGTACCCTCGGACCAGGCCAGCATGTCCAGGAACGCGAGCACGTTCGCCCCGCCGACAGCGGCAGAATCCAATCGAGCCATGTTGTCTCCATGCAGAAGAAGCCCATACCCATGGGCGTGAACAGAATTTGTCTTGCGGGCCGCCTCACTCACCCTGCTTCCCGCGCAGGCGGGCGACGCCCTCGCCCTGGACGGTGACCTGCCGGGGTGGATGGCCACCTCGACTGGTCAGCGCTTCGATCTTGCCTTCCAGGCGCCCTACAGTGATCACCAGTTCATTGCGTTCCTTTGCAAACTGATCGGCCCTGGCCTGTGCTTCTCTTCGGGCGTCACGCTCGATATCGAGCAACTCGTTCAGGCGCCGGACCACGCCAATATCAGCGTTGTCCATGGCACGGTCAGCCGCATCCCTGGACAGCCACTTGCGCAGCCAGAGGAATGCGCCCAGCAACACGGTGCCTGTTCCGCCCAGCCAGGTGATGGTGCCTGGGCCGAGGTCAGTCGGATCCATGAAAACCTCATTACCAATGGTGATGTCGTAAGCCCTGGAGAACAGCTTCTCGGTGGCTTTCCTTGCTTGCATGATTAATTTAGCCTACAGCTAATTTCATGACAAGGAAAATTTAGCTGTTAGCATATTTAGCAGCAAGCTAAACACTGGCATGCTTCGCTCCATGGACATCTACGAAATTCGCAAGCACAACCTGGTCAAGCTGATCGGCAACCAGAGAAAGGGATCCTGCGCAGAGCGCTGGGGGATGGCGCCTGCGCACCTGAGCCAGATCCTTTCGGACAAGACAGCGAAGAACCTGGGCGATGATGTGGCCCGCCGAATCGAGGGCATCGAAGGCTTGCCGCGGGGGTGGTTCGACGCGATGGCAGCGGGCGACCAGGCGCAGTCGCCGGCCGAGGCTGGCGACAGCAAGCTTTCCGCGGCCGACCTGGTCAAGCAGATGCTTGCCAGAAGCGGCAGAGGCATCCCTGAAGAAACCCGGCAAAGGCTGCTGGCCGCCGCCGAGGAGCCGGCAGATTCGACACTGGTGGCCGCTGAACCTGCTCGGCCAGGCCTGGTGGGCGACGAAGTGTGGATTGCCCACTACGACGTCCGCGCAGCCATGGGTGGCGGGCAGATCCCCCACGACTACCCCGAGATGTTCAAGGATGTTCGCGTCAGCCCAAGCCACCTGCGCGAGCTGGGCGTGGAGTTCAGCGAGCACCACCACCTGAAGATGGTGACCGGTTGGGGCCAGTCGATGGAGCCGACCATCAAGCACCGCGACCCGCTGATCGTGGACGTCAGTATTCGCGAGTTCGTCGGTGACGGAATCTACTTCTTCTCCTGGGGCGACCACATCTATATCAAGCGATTGCAGATTGCCGACGAAGACCATTTCGAGATGATTTCCGACAACTCGCGGCACAAGGACCGCATGATTCGCCGGGAAGAGACCTACATCCAGGCCAGGGTGCTGCTGGTGTGGAATGCACACCTTGTGTAAGGCGAAGCCCACCACCCCGGCGTAATGCTGTCCCTTCGCGGGCAAGCCCGCTCCCACAGCCAAGCGGTACGCGTACCCTGTGGGAGCGGCTTTAGCCGCGAAGAATCCAACGCGGTGCATGGCACCGGCTTCGCCGGTGTTCGCGGCTAAAGCCGCTCCCACAGAGCCCCTGCTAATTTAATGAGTTATGCGCGGTTCTATGGGAGCGGGCTTGCCCGCGAAGGGCTGCAAGGCAGCCCCATCGATGCCACATCAGACTTGAGTGAACAGCATTACGCTACCCCGCAGGCTCTTTCTGACCTTCAGAAAGGTGCCGCCTCCTCGGCCTGCTGCTCGCTGTCCTGCTCGACGATAAAGTCGTCGCGCTCCTCCACGCTGCTGCGCTCCCAGCGCACCGTCACGCTCTCGTCGTCGTTGAAGGTCAGTTCCAACTCGGGCGTCTCGGCCAGCAGGCCCATCACCTCCTCCCACTCGGCATCACCGTCGGTATCCAGGCGATGCACCGTCACCCAGCGCTGCGTCTGCGCGAGCGGGTGGTTGATCATCGCTGATACCCGCAAGCTCAGACGCTCCATTCCGGTTATTTCCTGGCGCTGATGGGGCGTCGACTTCATGTGCTTAGACATACTCATATCCTGACGGCTGTATATTCGTACAGTATTCAAGGAAAGCTTATCTCACCGCCAAATCAAGCGTAAAGCCCCGCTGCGGAAAATTTTCGCCAACAGGTAATTTGTCGCCCGGCGAAATAATTTTAGCCATAAGCTATTGATGATGATTTAGCGCAGAGCTAAATTCCACTCCAGCAGCCGCCACCGTGCTGCTGCGGCACCAACCGACATTTCCATTCAGGAGTTCCCCCCATGAGCGTAGATATCAGCAACCTCACCATCGCCGTTCCGGTAGCCGAATCGTCGATCAGCACCGTAGCGGTCGAACTCACCGGCAGCGAAGCGATTGCCCTGTACCCGAACTACGTGACAGTGCTCAGCGATGGTTCGGTCCAGTTGTCTGCCCCCACCAAAGGCGCTTCGAGCAAAAGCACCCGCAGGACCCGCTGCGAGTGGTCGGAGCCGGAATACTGGAGCCTGGGCGGCGCCTTGGATCACTGGAATCGCCAGGAAATGACACTGACCAAGGTCAACTGGGCGCAGAAGGTGGTTATCGCGCAGATGCACGTCTACGGGGACGACAGCCCGCCCGTGAAGGTGTTCTGGAAAAAGGGCGACATCACCCTGGGGTTTCGGCGGACCTACAACCAGGCGGATCCTGTGAATTCGACGGTGCTCAAGGGGGTACCGCTGGGGTCGAAGTTCGAGGTGAGCATCCACGCCACGTCGGCAGGCGTGGTCACCGTTACCGCCAAGTACAACGGGGTGACGGGTTCGTCCGGCGATCTCCAGTTCGACAGTACCTGGGCTTCGCGGCTGTTCGAGTTCCACGGCGGGGTGTACAACCAGGTGGACTACTCCGACACGACGCCCGCCGATGACGGCTCGATCTGCATCATCAGCGACCTCTCGCTGATCCATGCCTGAACCCAGGCACCCGGCGAGACATCCCGATGCCCCTGCATCCCGGCACAGGTTGCATCGGGATCGCCCTGCATTTAGCGATCAGCTCGAATGGCTGTCGCCCAAACTTCCTGATTCCCGGATGAACTAAGCTGTTCGGGTCTCTTTTTTCCAGACAGGGTTAGGCCCCATGAGACTGTTCGATTTCATTGATAGCAGTATGGAACCCATTCTCCAGGCTTGGGAAAACTACGCCCGCTCGGTTGAAACAGAGCTGCCGAAGCAGGACTCCTCCGGCTTGCGCGATCATGCCGAAAAGATGCTCCGCACCTGGCCAAAGACATGAGAACGCCTCAGAGCAGGCAACAACAGTCCGAGAAGGCACAAGGCAGAGGCCCCAGGAGTTCAAGCGAAACCGCAGCGCAGACCCACGCTGTTGCTCGCTTGATAGCTGGGTTCTCGATGGACCAGATGGTGTCCGAATACCGGGCATTGCGCGCAAGCGTTCTGTCACTCTGGCTTACCCAGGAGTCGTTCGCAGACGCGCATCATGTTCAGGACATGATCCGGTTCAATGAAGCGATTGACCAGGCGCTCGCAGAGTCGATCGCTGCCTACGGAACGGCAGTCGAGGCGACCCGGAAAATGGTGCTAGCCGTGCTCGGTCATGATTTGCGTTCGCCCTTGGGCGCGATACTCATGGCTGGCGGGCTGATCCAGCGGCAGGCCGGGCTGGATGAAAAGGGAAAGGTACTTGCGACCCAGGTTTGTGCCAGTGCACATCGGGCAAATGTCATGATCAACGATCTGCTGGATCTGGCCCGCTGCAATCTGGGGACTGGCATTCCAGTGGATTTGCGGAAAATGGATTTGAATCCAATCTGCAAGGCTGTCATTGACGAACTGCGCACGGCGTTCCCGCACGCGCGGATCATCCTGGATGAGCAGGCGCACATCACGGGCCAATTCGACCCTGACCGCATCTCTCAGGTTTTCTCCAACCTGATAGGCAATGCCCTGCGCCATGGCGATGCAACGGCCCCGATCAAGGTCACGCTGGCCAAGGTGGATGGTGTTCCACGGGTCAGCGTCCAGAATTCCGGAGAACCTATTCCACCCGAGGTGATGCCCTAGATCTTCAAGCCGGAAGGGAGATACTCGAGCTACTCATCCGGAGAGCGTGGCTCAGCAGCGGGGCTCGGCCTTGGCCTGTTCATCGCATCGGAGATCGTGGCGAACCACGGTGGCAGAATTGAGGTGGAGTCGACTGAGGAGGACGGGACGACCTTCGAGGTTGTTCTGCTGTCTTCGGCAGAGTGATGATGGGTACAGAATTGGTACAGGATTAAATTTCGTTCACGTTGCGCCCTTTAGTCATAAGGCATTCGACAGCAAATCAGCCATACTCCAGAAATGTTATTTGCGCTTTGCTAAGTTTTCGTGAGTGGCGAAACCCAATGAATTCGGGGGTTTCGTCTCTCTCGACCACTCTGCACCACCCGCAAAAACTCGTCTATTGGTACAAAAAATGGTACCGCCTACCGCGGCGTTCTGCCGTCCACGATTCGTCTTGGCTCCCCCCTTTCACAATCCTCTGCAGATTCAAGCGTGAGCAGGCCACTCTTCCTGATCGAGCAGCGCCCACAGTCTGGCCGACTCAACGATCTCCAGCATGTCGACCAGATCGCCGTCATCGACCTCTTGCCGCCGGCGCGCGGCATAGGCCATCTCATCGAGCACTGCCGCGCGCCCATCAGGATCAGCCACCAGGGCAACCTGGTCGTTCAGCTCGGCCAACCATGCCTGCGGAAGCTCAGTTGCCGTAATCGCCCACCGCCCGGCACCACCACGACTGGGCGTAAAGGGCGCCGTCGACTTCCTCAACACCGTTGATGTTGATCCCGAGCTGGGCCATGCCATTGAGCTTGGCTTCGTGCAGTCGGGGGATGATGTCGGGTCCGGGCGACGGGTTGAACACCCACGCCTGGGTCGAAACCCGGCCCAGCGGCTCACTGTGGTGGTCACCGATGTGGATGTCGGCCCGCAGGGGCTGGATCTTCCTGAGCTGATCGGAAGGGATGGCCA
>NZ_JALLKV010000050.1:0-41625 GCF_023093815.1 Pseudomonas sp. PNPG3 | reverse complement strand
TCACTAAAGGCGCGAAACTGGCTTGCTGAAAACCATAGAATCTCCCACAGGGTCCTCACTGCACTCGAGCCCTGTGCAATTCCTGTGGGAGCGGGTTTACCCGCGAAGAGGCCAGCACAGGCGCAACCCATTCAACCGACGGGCACAGGCTCCGCCACCACCGTGGATTCATGCACAGGCACCAGCGGATCCCGCAGCCAACGCTCCACCAGCGGCCACACCTGCACCTGCGCGGCCTTGCTCACCAGCATGTCGACATGCCCGAAAGCGTCGAAGCCTTCCTCGAGCCCCAGCCGCAGAAACTGCTTGCGCTCACCGCCGAATTGCTCGAACAGCTTGCGGCAGGCCCACACCGGGTCCTGGAAGTCCCCCGCACCAGCCACGGCCAGCAGCGGCACATCCACCTTGGCCAGCCCCGCCCACCAGTCGCTCTGCTTGTCGCCAAAGCGCCCGAACAGGCCATGCCAGCGCATGCTTTCCAGGGCCAGGCCGATCGGCTCATCCTCCGGCCCACGTTTGAAACGCGGCCCGGAAATCTGCCCCCAGCGCTTGAGCAGCAGCTTGGCCCCCCAGGCCAGCGGTGTCACCTTCAGCGGCCAGTACACGCGGCTGATCTGGGTACCGAACAGCGCCACGCTGGCCACCTGTTCGGCAGCCAGAAAACCACCGCCCAGCGCTGCCGCCAGGGTCGTGCCGCCCAGGGAATGGCCGACCCAGTGCGGCGTCTGGCCCGACTGCTCGCGCACGAACGCTGCAATCAGCGGCAGGTCATCGCGGGCATAGGCGGCAACGCTGTTGTGCTTCCAGTCATGGTTGCGCGGCGACAGGCCATGGCCGCGCATTTCCGGGATCCACACATCGAAGCCGGCGCGGGCGAGATAGGCGCCCAGGCCAACCCCTTTGGGGGAATACCAGAAGCGGCGGTTGGAGAAGCTGCCGTGCAGGAGAATGACCGGTACGCCCTGGGCCTGGCCCTGATCGGCCAGCCCCAGGCGGGTGACAGCCAGCTCGACGCTGGGGTCAGGGCTGTTGCCGGCCTTGATCCGGTACACATCTTCGCTGAGGTCGCCGCGGCGTTCGGCACTGAGCAGGGCCACGGGGAATAGAGTGCTGCTGCTTTGCATAAGGTTGCTTGGTGCACAAAAAAGGGCGGGATCCATTGCTGGAGCTCGCCCTGGAAAAAACCAGGCGGGGGTACGCCAGACGTACCCCCGCGTTTTACTGCATCAGACCGCGCCCTGGCCTTCAGCCAGGTAGAACCAGGTTTCGAGCACCGAGTCCGGGTTCAGCGACACGCTGTCGATACCCTGCTCCATCAGCCACTTGGCCAGGTCCGGGTGGTCCGACGGGCCCTGACCGCAGATGCCGATGTACTTGCCAGCCTTGTTGCACGCGGCAATGGCGTTGGCCAGCAGCTTCTTCACCGCAGGGTTACGCTCGTCGAACAGGTGGGCGATGATGCCCGAGTCACGGTCCAGGCCCAGCGTCAGCTGGGTCAGGTCGTTGGAGCCGATCGAGAAGCCGTCGAAGTACTCCAGGAACTCTTCGGCGAGGATGGCGTTGGACGGCAGTTCGCACATCATGATCACGCGCAGGCCGTTGTCGCCACGGGCCAGGCCGTTTTCGGCAAGCAGGTCGACAACCTGGCTGGCTTCACCCAGGGTACGCACGAACGGCACCATGATCTCGACGTTGGTCAGGCCCATCTCGTTGCGCACGCGCTTGAGCGCACGGCACTCGAGCTCGAAGCAGTCACGGAACGATTCGCTGATGTAGCGCGAAGCGCCACGGAAGCCGAGCATCGGGTTTTCTTCTTCCGGCTCGTACAGCTTGCCGCCGATCAGGTTGGCGTACTCGTTGGACTTGAAGTCCGACAGGCGCACAATGACCTTTTTCGGGTAGAAGGCCGCAGCCAGGGTGCTGATGCCCTCGACCAGCTTCTCGACATAGAAGCCTACCGGGTCGTTGTAGCCGGCGATGCGCTTGTCGACGCTGTCCTTCAGATCGGCTGGCAGGCCGGCATAGTTCAGCAGCGCCTTGGGGTGCACGCCGATCATGCGGTTGATGATGAACTCCAGGCGCGCCAGGCCGACACCGGCGTTGGGCAGCTGGGCGAAATCGAAGGCACGGTCCGGGTTGCCGACGTTCATCATGATCTTGAATGGCAGGTCGGGCATGGCGTCGACCGAGTTCTGCTTCACATCGAAGCCCAGCTCGCCCTCGAAGATGAAACCGGTATCGCCTTCGGCACAGGACACAGTCACACCCTGGCCGTCTTTCAGCACCTGGGTGGCGTTGCCGCAACCGACCACGGCCGGAATGCCCAGCTCACGGGCGATGATCGCCGCGTGGCAGGTACGCCCGCCACGGTTGGTGACGATGGCGCTGGCGCGTTTCATCACCGGTTCCCAGTCCGGGTCGGTCATGTCGGAGACCAGTACATCGCCCGGCTGGACCTTGTCCATTTCCGATACGTCGTTGATCACGCGGACCTTGCCGGCGCCGATGCGCTGGCCAATGGCGCGGCCTTCGACCAGAACGGTGCCCTTCTCTTTCAGCAGGTAGCGTTCCATGACGTTGGCGCTGGAGCGGCTCTTCACCGTCTCGGGGCGCGCCTGGACGATATACAGCTTGCCGTCGTCACCGTCCTTGGCCCATTCGATGTCCATCGGGCGCTGGTAGTGCTGCTCGATGATCATGGCCTGCTTGGCCAGCTCGCTGACCTCGGCATCGGTCAGGCAGAAGCGCGCGCGCTCGGCGCGGTCCACTTCGACGGTCTTGACCGAACGGCCGGCCTTGGCTTCTTCGCCATAGACCATCTTGATCGCCTTGCTGCCCAGGTTGCGGCGCAGGATGGCCGGGCGGCCTGCCTGCAGGGTGTTTTTGTGCACGTAGAATTCGTCAGGGTTGACCGCACCCTGCACCACGGTTTCGCCCAAGCCGTAGGCGCCAGTGATGAACACCACGTCGCGGAAGCCCGACTCGGTGTCGAGGGTGAACATGACGCCGGCGGTGCCGGTTTCGGAGCGGACCATGCGCTGCACGCCGGCGGACAGGGCCACCAGCTTGTGGTCGAAGCCCTGGTGCACGCGGTAGGCGATGGCACGGTCGTTGAAAAGCGAGGCGAACACTTCCTTGGCCGCGCGGATCACGTTGTCGACGCCGCGGATGTTGAGGAAGGTTTCCTGTTGGCCGGCGAACGAGGCGTCCGGCAGGTCTTCGGCGGTGGCCGAGGAACGCACGGCAACGGCCATGTTGTCGTTGCCGGCAGCCATTTCGGCGAAGGCCGTACGGATTTCCGAATCCAGACGTGCCGGGAAGTCGGCTTCCATGACCCACTGGCGAATCTGCGCGCCGGTCTTGGTCAGGGCGTTGATGTCATCCACGTCGAGTGCGTCGAGCGCGGCGTGGATACGGTCGTTGAGACCACTCTGTTCGAGAAAATCGCGGTACGCCTGCGCCGTAGTGGCAAAGCCGCCCGGCACCGATACACCAGCACCTGCGAGGTTGCTGATCATCTCGCCCAGGGATGCGTTCTTGCCCCCCACATGCTCCACATCATGGACGCCGAGCTTATCGAGGGAAACTACGTACTCTACCAAGGTGATCTCTCCACTAACTGTGTTGGAAAAGCTCAATGGCGCCCGCCTGCCTTCATTGACTTGGCCGGACGCTTGTGGCCTGTACCTGGAAAATAAGTGAGAATGCCGACAGCCGCATTCGGCAAACCGAACTTATCATATCCAAGAAACGTCATCAGCTTAAGGCCCAGATCGCAAATGAAACGAACCGCGTTCTTCATCTCCGACGGCACCGGCATTACCGCCGAAACCCTGGGCCAGAGTCTGCTCGCTCAATTCGAGAGCATTCCGTTCAATAAATTCACCCGTCCCTACATCGATTCGCCGGAAAAGGCGCGGACCATGGTCCAGCAAATCAACGCTGCGGCCGAGCGCGATGGTGTACGCCCGATCATCTTCGATACCATCGTCAATCAGGACATCCGTGAGATCCTGGCTACCTCGAATGGCTTCATGATCGACATCTTTTCTTCGTTTTTGTCCCCGCTCGAACAGGAATTGACTGCCCATTCGTCGTATTCGGTCGGCAAATCGCACTCTATCGGCGGCAATTCCAACTACATGGAACGCATCGAGGCGGTGAATTTCGCCCTGGACAATGACGATGGCGCACGCACCCACTACTACGACAAGGCCGACCTGATCCTGGTAGGTGTATCGCGCTGCGGCAAGACCCCCACCTGCCTGTACATGGCCATGCAGTTCGGCATCCGCGCCGCCAACTACCCGCTGACCGAGGACGACATGGAGCGCCTGCAGCTGCCGGCGGTGCTGAAAAAGCACCACAACAAGCTGTTCGGCCTGACCATCGACCCCGACCGCCTCACCGCCATCCGCCACGAGCGCAAACCCAACAGCCGCTATTCCAGCTTTGCCCAGTGCGAGTTCGAAGTGCGAGAAGTGGAGAGCCTGTTCCGCCGGGAGAACATTCCCAACATCAATTCCACGCATTTTTCGGTGGAAGAGATTTCGGCGAAGATCCTGGTGGAGAAAGGGGTGGAGCGCAGGTTCAAGTAAGCCTGTACCGGCCTCTTCGCGGGTAAACCCGCTCCTACAGGGGCCTCACTACGCTCAAGCCTTGTGATAGCAGCACTGGAATCATAAAAAAGCCCCGGCATCACTGCCGGGGCTTTTCATTTCAGCTCATGGCTCAGGACGGCACCGCCGCCGCCTGCCCGCTCATGGCCAGGTCGACCAGCTCGCGGTTGGCCACCGCGTACATCGCATAATCGGTACCCGTTGCATTGCGCAGGTCATCCAGCATGGCGCGCCAGCGCTCCACCATCCCCCGGTGCTGCTCGGCCCACAGCGCCACGCGGGCGTCCATGTCTTCCGGTGCATCGGCCATCTGCAGTACCGAGATGGTGATCGCCCGCTGCTGCAGGTCGATGTCGTCGCGGAACGCCTCGCGGGCCAGCGCCTGCCAGTTGTTCTCCACCGGCAGGTTGCTGATTTCCTGCAGGTACCAGGTCAGGTCCAGTGCGCTGCCCACGGCGAAGAACGCCTTGGCCACCTGCGCCGGGTCATGGCCGGTAACATCCGAAGCCTCGATGATCGGCAACAGGGTGTACAGGTGGGTAGTGCCAGCCACCATGCGCGCCAGCAACTCCGGCACACCAGCCTCGACGAAGCCTTGGTAGCGCACCATCCAGCGCTCGCGGGTCGGGCCTTCGAGCAACTCGTCGAGCTTGAGCCCCAGTTGCGCGATCTTCGGCCCGAAGTGCGCGGTGTCGCGCCCGGCGTCCTGCTCGTTGCGGCGGCTGCGCAGGAACCAGCGGGTGGCACGACGGCCCAGGCGCATCAGCTCGTCCATCAGGGTCAGCTGGATTTCCGCCGGCACCTGGTAGTCCAGAGCCTCGATCTGACGGAACCAGTGCGGCAGGTGGAAGATGTCGCGCACGATCACGTAGGCCCCGGCCACGTTGGCCGGGCTCATGCCGGTCGACTCCTTCAGGCGCTGGACGAAAGTGATGCCCATGTTGTTGACCAGGTCGTTGGCGATCTGGGTACTGACGATTTCGCGCTTCAGGCGGTGGCGGCGCATGGACTCGGCAAACTTGCTGACCAGCGACGGCGGGAAGGCGGTTTCCATGTCGCGGGTCAGGTAGTCGTCGTCCGGCACCAGCGACTTGAGCAGCTGTTCCTTGAGGTCGATCTTGCTGTACGAGATCAGCACCGACAGCTCGGCGCGGGTCAGGCCCTGGCCGGCGGCCAGGCGCTCGGCCAACTGCTCTTCGGACGGCAGGAACTCGATGGCACGGTCCAGCTTGCCACGGGCTTCCAGGTCGGCCATCAGGCGCTTGTACTCGGCAATCCGCTCGCGGGCGCGGCGGGCCGCCAGCGACAGCGCCTGGGTCTGCTTGTAGTTGTTGCCCAGCACCAGCCCGGCCACTTCGTCGGTCATGCTGCCCAGCAGCTGGTTGCGCTGCTTCTCGGTCATGTCGCCACCCTGCACCACTTCGTTGAGCAGGATCTTGATGTTGACCTCGTGGTCGGAGCAGTCCACGCCGCCGGCGTTGTCGATGAAGTCGGTGTTGGTGGCGCCGCCATGCAGGCCGAACTCGACCCGGCCAAGCTGGGTCATGCCCAGGTTGCCGCCCTCGCCCACCACCTTGCAGCGCAGCTCGTTGCCATTGACCCGCAGCGCGTCGTTGGCCTTGTCGCCGACATCGGCGTGGCTCTCGGTGCTGGCCTTGACGTAGGTACCGATGCCACCGTTCCACAGCAGGTCTACCGGTGCCTTGAGCAGCGCATTGAGCAGCTCGGTCGGGGTCAGGCGATCGGCTTCGATGGCGAAGCGCTCTTTCATCTGCGGGCTGATGGCGATGCTCTTGGCACTGCGCGGGAAGATACCGCCGCCTTCGGACATGATGCTGGTGTCGTAGTCGCTCCAGGCCGAGCGCGGCAGGTCGAACAGGCGCTTGCGCTCGGCAAAGCTGGAAGCAGGCTCCGGGTTCGGGTCGATGAAGATGTGCAGGTGGTTGAACGCCGCCACCAGTTGCAGCTTGTCGGACATCAGCAGGCCGTTGCCGAACACGTCGCCGGCCATGTCGCCGACGCCAATGACGGTGATCGGGTCTTCCTGCACATTGATGCCGCGCTCGCGGAAGTGGCGCTGCACGCCCACCCAGGCGCCGCGCGCGGTAATGCCCATCTTCTTGTGGTCGTAACCGGCCGAGCCACCCGAGGCGAAGGCGTCGCCCAGCCAGAAGCCGTAGTCGATGGCGATGCCGTTGGCGATGTCCGAGAAGGTCGCGGTGCCCTTGTCGGCCGCCACCACCAGGTACGGGTCGTCATCGTCATGGCGTACCACGTTGGCCGGCGGCACCACGCCACCGTCCTTGAGGTTGTCGGTGATGTCGAGCAGGCCGGAAATGAAGATGCGGTAGCACGCCACGCCTTCGGCGGCGATCTCGTCACGGCTGCCGCCCAGCGGCAGGCGGCGCGGCAGGAAGCCGCCCTTGGCGCCGACCGGCACGATCACCGAGTTCTTCACCTGCTGGGCTTTCACCAGGCCCAGCACTTCGGTGCGGAAGTCTTCCTCGCGGTCGGACCAGCGCAGGCCGCCGCGGGCGACGTTGCCAAAGCGCAGGTGCACGCCTTCGACCCGTGGCGAGTAGACGAAGATCTCGAACTTGGGCACTGGCTTAGGCAGTTCGGGGATCAGCTTGGGGTTGAACTTGAAGCTGAAGTACGACTTGTTGTGGCCGTTGGCGTCCGGCTGGTAGAAGTTGGTGCGCAGGGTGGCCTTGATCAGGTCCAGGTAGCGACGCAGGATGCGGTCTTCGTTGAGCACCTGCACGTCGTCCAGCGCGGTCAGGATGGCTTGCTCCAGGCGCAGTTGCTTGTCATCCAGGTCTTCCTGGGTGAGCTTGCGCGCCAGGTAGAAGCGGGTCTTGAACAACCGGGTCAGCTCGCGGGCGATGTCGGTGTGGTTGTTCAGGGTGCTGGCGATGTAACCCAGGTCGAAGCCCAGGCGAATCTGCTTCAGGTAACGGGCGTAGGCGCGCAGCAGCGCCACGTCGCGCCATGGCAGGCCGGCGGTCAGCACCAGGCGGTTGAAGGCGTCGTTCTCGGCATCGCCGCGGACGATGTGGATGAAGGCATCCTGCAGGGTGTCGTTGAGCTGCTGGATGTCCAGGCTCAGGCCTTCGCTGTAGGTGAAGGCGAAGTCGTGGATCCAGTAGCCGCGGCCACTGGCATGGCGCAGGCGGTACGGGAACTCGCCGAGTACGCGCAGGCCAAGGTTCTCCAGGATCGGCAGCACGTCGGACAGCGCCAGCGGCGTGTCGGCGTGGTACAGCTTGCAGTGCAGGGTGCGTTCCCCGACCTGGGTCAATGGCTGGTAGAAGCTCATCGCCAGCGGCTTGCTTTCCGACAGGTTCAGCACGTGCTGCAGGTCGACCACTGCCGAGTGCGCGGCGAAGCGCTCGCGGTAGCCGGCCGGGAAACCTTTGGGGAAGTCGGCGAGGATGTTGGTGCCCTGGGCTTCGCCGAAGTTCTCGATCACCAGTGCCGAGTAGTCGTCATGCCACGAACGACAGGCCTGGATCACTTCGCGTTCCAGCTGCTGCGGGTCGATGTCGATGCGGTTTTTCGGGTCTACCCGCAGAATCAGCTGAACACGTGCCAGCACCGATTCGGAGAAGAAGGTCCAGAACTCGCAGTCGCTGGCCTTCAGGCGCTCCATCAGCACCTGCTGGATCTTCTGCCGCACTTCAGTGGAGTAGATTTCCCGCGGTACATAGGCCAGGCAGTAGCAGAAGCGGCCGTATGGGTCCTTGCGCAGGAACACGCGGATCTTGTTGCGTTCCTGGATCTGCACGATCGACATGACGGTGCTGAACAGCTCGTCGACCGGGGTCTGGAACAGGTCGTCGCGCGGCAGTACTTCCAGTACCTGGGCCAGTTCCTTGCCCAGGTGGGCCTTGGGATCGAAGCCCGAGCGGCGCTCGACTTCGGTGACCTTCTGCCGGATATAAGGGATGGCATGCACGCTTTCACCGTACACCGACGAGGTGTACAGGCCCATGAAGCGGTGCTCCTTGATCACCTTGCCATTGGCGTCCAGCTGGCGGATCGACACGTAGTCCGGGTAGGCCGGGCGGTGTACGCGGCTTGGCAGCGCGGCCTTGGCGAACGACAGCAGCAGCGGTTCGTTGAGGTAGGCCACGGCGTAGTCTTCGATGCGCAGCTCGTCGCTCGTCAGGCCCACGCGCAGGCGACGCGGCAGGCCGAGGAACGACTGCTCGTCGTAGACCATCTGGCCGCCATCGGCGTCGCCCTTGACGGTGAATTCTTCATAGCCCAGGAAGGTGAAGTGGTTGTCCAGCAGCCACTCGAGGAAAGCCTTGACCTCGCCCTTTTCGTTCTGCGCCGGGCCAAAGGCGGTCTGCTCCACCTCCGCAACCACTTCACGCAGCTTGGCCTTCATCGGTTCGAAGTCGGCCACCACCACCCGCACCTCGGCCAGCACCTGCTCGATCTCGCGGGCCAGTACCGTCAGCTCGGCGGCGTTGGCGCAACGGTCGATCTCCAGGTACATCAGCGACTCATGGCGTACGCCCTCGCCTTGGGTGCCCTTGGGCAGCAGTTCAAGCAGCTCGCCCTTGGCGCCGCGGCGCACGCTGAGCACGGTGGTCTGCAGGGTGTGGATGCTGTAGCCGCGGCGGTTGAGCTCGGTGCGTACCGAGTCGACCAGGAACGGCAGGTCGTGGTGCAGCACTTCGACCACGCTGTGGGTCGATTGCCAGCCATTACGCTCGTAATCGGGGTTGTACACCCGTACTTGCGGGTATTCGGGGTCGAAACGCTCGATGATGCGCCAGGCTGACAGGGTGCAGCCGGCCAGGTCGGAAAGCCTGCGTTGGGTGAGTTCGTCCAGAGAGATGATGCCGAAGAACTGCTCGGCGAACAGCGCAACTTGTGGTAGGGACTGTTCGCTGATGTGCTGCGCCAGGGCCGCTTGCAGTTGATGCTGGAAGTCGGCTTTGCTGGCTGCGGTGAAGAACGCCATCTGTGGTACTCCGCTTGGGCTTTGTAATAATTGAAGCGTCGCTGCGTGCGCCGTCTACGGATCAACGATAGCCAACCCGTGGCAAGGCGGACGGTAAAACCAGGCGTTGAACGTGCGCAGGCACGCCCAGGGCTCGCCGAAGCTTAACGACTGATCGGTCATCAAGGCTTGCAGCGCTGCGACAATTTCGGTCAAGGGGCGGTAACTTTACGTTTATGCCTGTCGGCAAGACTGTCAGAATTCCCTTCCGTTTCCTTTGATCCGAGCCTTGTCCATGCAAATCAATACTGCCCTGCTGTTCGCCACCCCTTGCGATGACGAGGAAGACAACATGGCGACCCTGTGCTGCCACAGCGACAAGGGTCAGATGTTCCTGCTGACCCGCTACCCGGATGAAGACACCGTCGACCTGACCCTGGATGACGAGCCGTCGACGCTGGATGGCCTGAAAGTGACCCTGAGCGCCAAGCGCCTGCTGATCGAAGTGGCGGCCGGCGACCGGGATGCGCTGAAGGGGGATGAGGTGCTGGAGATCAACCTGACCAGCGAGTTGAGTGACATGGATGAAGTGAAGCAAACCCTGGAGAACATCCTGGCCGGGACCGGCACCTTCGTCTGCGAGCTGTGACGAACTGAATACCGGCGCGATCACTGTGGGAGCGGGCATGCCCGCGAACACCGGCACAGCCGGTGCCATCCATCTCGTCGCCTGCTTCGCGGGCGCGCCCGCTCCCACAGTGATCGCGCCAGTTTTTAGGTTTTGTGCAAGGCAGTTCCCCCACAACGATCATGCCAGCGCCTGCTGCATCTCCCGGGCCTGCACCCGCAACGCCTGGCAAAACGGCTCCACCGCCGCCGACGCCGGCCGGTGGTCCGGCCTGATCAGCATCACCTGATACGGCACCGACACCCGCAACCGCCGAATTGGCAACCCGCCCTGCGCCGCCTCCAGGCCGCTCAGCGGGTTGATGATCGCCACCCCCAGGCCTTGCCTGACCATGGCGCACACCGAGGCAGCACTGGTGGTCTCGATGACCGTGCGGCGGTTCACCCCTGCCGCGCGAAAGTGCTGGTCCAGGCGCTGCCGGTAGGTGTCCAGGCTGGCCAGGTTGATGAAGTCGACCTCATGGAAATCGCTCAGCTCCAGCTCGGCCCTGGCCTGCAACGGGTGCCCGTCGGGCAGCACGCACACCATGTTGGCGCTGAACAGCAATTCGCCGTAGGCGCCACGCGGTATCTGTTCTACCTCGGTCAGGCCCAGGTCATGCTGCTGGGCAACCAGTGACTCCTCCAGCAACGGCGACTCCTGCGCCAGGATACTCACGCTCACGCCCCGGTGCTGCTGGTGAAAGCGCTGGCAAGCCTTGGGCAGCAAAGTCTGGGAAAACAGTGGCAGGCAGGTAATGGCCAGCCGGCCCTGCTCGAAATTGCGGATGGCCTGGGCAAAGCGGTCGATGCGCTCCAGCCCTACGTAGGCCCGCTCAACCTCCTCGATCAACAGCAGCGCCTGGGCCGTCGCCACCAGGCGGCCACCTTCGCGCTCGAACAGGTTCAGCCCGGTTACCTGCTCCAGCCGCGCCAGTTCGCGGCTGACGGTGGGCTGCGAGGTGAACAGCAGGCGCGCCGCACCGGTGACGCTGCCAGCGGCCATGATGGCGCGGAACACTTCGATATGGCGGACGGACAGTTTCACGGGCAACACCTGGCAAGTCGGTAATGGTCATATCAGATATGAATGGCTGACAGAAAAATAGCTATTTTTCTGAATTCCTGCTTTGGCTCATTCTCGTGGCCTTCCTTATATGAGTAGCGCCGCCATGACTGCACCCTTCACTCTTCTGGCCGAGGCTGTCCGCCAGCACGGCTCGCCGCTGTGGGCCTATGACGCCGGCACCATCGCCGAGCGTGTCGAACAGCTGAAGGTGTTCGACACCGTGCGCTTCGCCCAGAAGGCCAACCCCAACCTGCATGTGCTGCGCCTGATGCGCGCCCACGGCCTGGTGCTGGACGCAGTGTCGCTGGGCGAAATGGAGCGGGCCTTTGCCGCGGGCGCCAGCGTGGATGGCGACCCTGCCGGCGTGGTGCTGACCTGCGACGCACTGGACCGGCCGACCCTGGAGCGGGTGGTGGCCTCGAAGATCGAAGTCAACGCCGGCTCCATCGACATGCTGCGCCAACTGGGTGAACGCTCGCCCGGCCACCGCGTGTGGGTCCGCATCAACCCCGGCTTCGGCCATGGCCACAGCCGCAAGACCAACACCGGCGGCGAGAACAGCAAGCACGGCATCTGGCACGAAGAGCTGGGCGAAGCGCTGGCCTGCGTGAAAGCCCATGGCCTGCACCTGGTAGGGGTGCACATGCACATCGGCTCGGGGGTGGATTACCAGCACCTGGAGCAAGTGGCCCGCTCGATGATCGAGCTGATCGGCCGCCTGGGCGTGGACATCGAGGCGTTCTCCATTGGCGGCGGGCTTTCCACCCCGTACCGCAGCAGCGACACGCCGGTCGACCTGCAACGCTACGCCCGGACCTGGGCCGTGGCCCGCAAGGAAATCGAAGCGATGCTGGGCCACCCCGTGCGCATGGAGATCGAGCCGGGGCGCTTCCTGGTGGCGGAATCGGGCTACCTGGTGGCCGAGGTACGCGCTGTGAAGCAGGTGGGCCGCAACACCTTCGTCATGATCGACGCCGGTTTCAACGACCTGATGCGCCCGGCGATGTACGGGGCCTACCACCGCATGACCCTGCTCGACGCCGACGGCCAGCCGGTTGACCGCCCACGGCAGCCGACCGTGGTGGCCGGGCCGCTGTGCGAGTCGGGTGATGTGTTTACCCAGGATGACCAGGAACTGACCCCGCACGACCTGCCCCAGGCGCAGGTGGGTGACCTGCTGGTGATCCACGACGCCGGGGCCTACGGCGCGTCGATGTCGTCGAACTACAACAGCCGGCCGTTGCTGCCGGAGTTCCTGATCGAGGATGGGGCGCTACGGATGATTCGCCGCAGGCAGACAGTGCAGGACCTGCTGGGCCTGGAGGCGGGCTTCTAGATACCGTTTTTCATGCGCTGTCGCGTAGAGAACTGAATTCGCAAGCGGTACGCGTACATTGTGGGAGCGGCTTTAGCCGCGAAAAACCCAACGCGGTGCATGGCACCGGCTGCGCCGGTGTTCGCGGCTAAAGTCGCTCCCACGGGGGCCGTGCCAATTCAATGAGTTATGTGCAGTTCCATGATAGGCGTGTGGCTAGGCCCCCATCAGCCCCTCGCGCACACCGCCCATGTAGTGCTCCAGGCGGCCACGCAACCAGCGTTCGGCAGGGTCGCTGTCGGTGGTACCCAGCCAGACCATGGCCAGTTCCAGCGCCGTGGTCTCGAACGGCAGGTGCTCGGCCTGCAGGTTGCCCCAACGCTCCATGCCCTGCGCGGCATAGTCCGGGCAGCAGGCCAGCAGGTCGGTACCGGCCAGAATCGCCGGCAGTGAACTGAACTGCGGCACCGACAACACCACCTTGCGTTGGCGGCCGATCTCTTTCAGCCAGTCATCGACCACACCCTGGGTATTGGCGGTGGGTGAGACCTGAACGTGCGGGCGGGCGCAGAACTCATCCAGCGTCAGCGGCGTGGCGGACTTGTCGGCCCGCACTACCCGGCCCTGCATGGTGCGCAATACCTTGCGCTTGGCATTGGCCGGCAGCCCACGGGTCTGGCTGATCCCGACCGTCACGTCGCCCGCCGCCAACAGGTCCGGAATGCGCCAATAATCGACATGCTGCACGACCACCACCACATTCGGCGCTTCCACTCGCAGCGCCCGCAGCAGTGGCGGCAACAACCCCGACTCGACGTCATCGGACAAACCGATGCGGAAGGTCATCTTGCTGGTCAGCGGGTCGAAGTCGTGGGTCAGGCTGAGGGCGACGGACATGGCATCCAGTGCCGGAGTGAGGTACTTGATCACCTCTTCGGCCCTGGCCGAGGGCTCCATGCGGTTGCCCACACGGATCAGCAACGGGTCGTTGAACATCGTGCGCATGCGGGCCAGCGCAGCGCTGACCGTGGATTGGGCGACGAACAGTTTCTCTGCGGCACGGGTGATGTTGCGCTCCTGCATCAGCGCTTCGAACACCACCATCAGGTTGATATCGGCTTTGCGCAGTTCGTTTCGGTTCATTGGCGCTCCCGGCCGTTCTTGTTGTGCGGGTTCAATTCCAGCATCGATGTGGATTGCAGTCGAGCCCATCGATGGCACGGGCTTCGCCCATGTTCGCGGGTAAACCCACTCCCACAGGTACGGCGCCGGGCTCGAGGGCAGTGCCATGCTTGCAGGAGCGGGTCTACCCGCGAAAGGGCCGGCCCGGGCAACACATCAGCTGATGCCCTGCCCCACCGTCCATTGCCCCGCCCCACACAATCCGGGTACCCTTTTTCTTCCTCCCGGCCTCCCCGGCCATACACCGCCCAGGCATGACTCCATGATCATTCGCCAAAGTATCGCTGCAGACCACCCGCAACTGCTCGATATCTGGCTGCGCGCCGTGCGCGCCACGCACCACTTTCTGCAAGCATCCGACATCGACGCACTACTGCCGCAATTGCGCGACGTCTACTTCCAGGCCGTCGAGCTCTGGGTCGCGGTTGACACCGAAGACCGCCCGCTGGGCTTCATCGGCTTCAATGGCAACCACGTGGAAATGCTCTTCGTCGCCCCCGAGCGCCACGGCCAGGGCATAGGCCGCGCGCTGCTTGATTTCGGCCGCCAGAAGCGCAGCGCGATGAGCGTCGATGTCAACGAGCAGAACCCGCAGGCAGTGGGGTTCTACCGGCATTACGGCTTCATCCAGACCGGCCGCTCAGCGCTGGATGGCGAAGGCCGGCCGTTCCCCTTGCTGCATATGAGCCTGCCTGCCCAGGCTTGATTTTCGGGGCGACTTTGCGCCCCTGCTGCTGATACAAATTCGCGAGACAGACCAAAGGTATGAACCCAACGCGTTATACCACCGTGGCAAAGGACTTGATGGAAGGCATCGCCAGCGGCCGCTACCCGGTGGGCAGCCTGCTGCCGACCGAGTTCGAGCTGTGCGACCTGTACGATGTGAGCCGACACACGGTGCGCGCGGCGATCAACCAGTTGCTCAACCAAGGGCTGGTATCGCGGCGCAAGCGCGTGGGTACCCGGGTGGAGGCCAGTAGCCCGCGCGGTGGCTACTCGCAGTCACTGGCCAGCGTGGCGGACCTGGCGCAACTGGCGCAAAACCAGCAACGGGAAATCCAGGACGTGCGCCACTTCGTCGCCGACCTGAGCGAGGCGGCGCGGCTGGGGCTGGTACCGGGCGAGCACTACTTCTGCGTGTCGAGCATCCGTGTCGACCGCGTGCACAACGCGGCGCCGCTGTGCTGGACCGATGTGTACGCGCAACGCGACTATGCCGAGGTCATCGAGATGGCCCGCGAGCACCTCGATCAGCTGATTGCGGGGCTGATCGAGCAGCACTATGGCCGCGCGATCGCGGTGGTCGACCAGCAGGTGCGGGCAGTGTTGCTGACCGCGGAAATGGCCCGGGTGCTGAAGGCCGAGGCAGGCGCGCCGGGGCTGAAGATCATTCGCCATTACCGCGAGGAAAACGGCGACCTGATGGCGGTGTCCGAGACGGTGCATCCGGATGATCGCTTTACCCTGGTTACCCAGATGCGCCGGGATCGGTCGCCTGGCTGATCAAACCAACCGCGATCCCTGTAGGTCTCGAAGGCAATGCGCCCCGCCATCTCGGCTGCCACCTGTACTGGTTGCTTCGATCATCAGCAAAGCGGTTGCGGGGAAGATCGGGCAGGACTATAAGAGCTCGAGTTAACTTGGGGTCAACAGGCATGGCAGCGGACAACACACGGATGCTAACGGTAGGGGAAGTGGCCAAACGCAGCGGCGTGGCGGTTTCTGCGCTGCACTTCTACGAGACCAAGGGGCTGATCGCCAGCGTCCGTACGGCGGGTAACCAGCGCCGCTATCCTTCACTGGTGCTGCGTACGCTGGCCATCATCAAGGTGGCGCAGCGCACGGGTATTCCGCTTGACGAGATCAAGCAGGCCTTCAGCCGCTATGCGCCCAACAGCAAGCTCACGGCAGCGCAATGGGGCGAGATGTCGACCGCCTGGCGCGAAGACCTGAACGCCCGCATTCGTACTCTGGAAGCGTTGCGCGACAGCCTGGACAACTGCATCGGTTGCGGCTGCCTGTCGCTGGAAGATTGCCCACTACGCAACCCCGAGGATGTGCTGGGCAAGGAAGGTACCGGGCCGCGGATTCTGGAGAAGAAGGCCCGATAAGGCTGCGCTGGCGGGTAGAGGACTGAATTCACAAGCGGTCCGCGTACCCTGTGGGAGCGGGTTTACCCGCGAAGAATCCAACGCGGTGCATGGCACCGGCTGCGCCGGTGTTCGCGGCTAAAGCCGCTCCCACAGGGTCCCTGCTAATTCAATGAGCCTTGTGCAGTTCCATGAGATCGCGCCCCCATGGCTCAGTTGCCTTTGCCCAGCACATACCGGTCGAAATGCTCGATGTGCTCGTCCAGGTTGTCCTCAAGCATCATCCGGTACTGCTCGCAGAAATACTTCAACAGCTCCTCCCGCGCGGCAGCCAGTTCCGCACCGGTCTTGAAACTGCGGGCGCTCATCCAGGCATTGAAGCGCGAGGCGCCGAAGGTCAGTGAGGCGCTGACCTTGCCCAGGTCTTCGATTTTCTCGATCTGCTGGTTCGCCAGTTCGATATGCGCATCCGCGCGGTCATAAAAAGCCTGATCGGTAGCTTGTGTCATTGCGGTTTACCTTGCTGCTGCATTCAAATTAGGCACAGCGCCGTTTTACAGCGAAAGCTCACGATGTGAAACCGGCAATTCACCTTCATGAGATTGCCCGGCGTCCTGTTTCCCGGCCATGCGCGCCAACAGCATTTTGATGCACACTAGCAGCGGCGCTGCCACGGCAAACAGCAACGCCACAGCGATGAACGCCGTGTCGAAGGCGATCACCGCCCCTTGCCCCGTCACTGCCTGCGACAACAGGCTCATGGCCACTCGTCCAGCAGCCGGCGGGTCAATACCCTCAAGCCGCAACATCGACGTCACCGAATCAAGCCGTTCATTTACCGCCGTCGCGCCTGTGCTCACATGCGCACCAAGCGCCTGGGCATTGAGCACGCCATGCTGGTCGAGCAGCGTCTGCAACCCTGCTACCCCCAAAAGCCCACCCACCTGCCGCCCGGTATTGAAAAGGCCGATACCACTGGCCAGGCTGTGCCGGCCCAGCCTGCCAAAGGCAATCAGAGTCAGCGACAGAAACAGCAACCCCAGCCCGGCCCCGCGCAGCATGACCGCGGCCATCATGTCGTGCATGCCACTCTCGCGGGTCGAGCCCGAAAGCATCCACATCGCCACCATGATTGCCAGGATGCCAAACGGCACAGTGGCAAAAGGCGCGATACCACGCACCTGGATCAGGTACGCCACCCCCAGCAGCACGGCGATGAACACCACGCCACTGGGTAGAAGCAACAGGCCGGCGTCGGTGGCGGTGAAACCCAGCATGGACAAGGCAAAAGCCGGTATCACAAAGGCGCTGCCGAACAATGCCGCGCCAGCAACGAAGCTGACAATGAAGGCGAAGGTGAAATCACTCGACCGGAACAGACTGAAGTCCAGCAACCCCTGCCCATTACCCGTCAGTTGCTGGCCAAGCAACAGCAACAACGCCGTGCCGCCGACCACGCCGGCCCAGCACATGTGTGCTGCCTCGAACCAATCCCAGCGGCTGCCCTGGGTCAGGAGGTAGGTCAGGCACAGCAACGCGGTGGCCGCCAGTACCCAGCCCGGCCAATCGAAGCGGCGCCGGCCTGGCAGGTCATAGGCAGGCAGCTCGACCAGCAGCAACAGGCCGGTCGCCGCCAAGGTCAGCGGCGCAACGCTGAGAAATATCCAGGTCCAATCCTGGCTATCGATCAACCACCCCTGCATCGACGGCGTGAGTGCCGCTGGCGCGACCACCGCGCCAATGGCGAACAAGCCTTGCAAGACCGGCTGCTGCCGCCGCGGGTAGGCAAGAAAGATCAGTGTCTGCCCCGCCACCAGCAATACACCGCCTGACAGGCCTTGGCAGGCGCGCAAGGCCACCAGCAGCTCGATGCTCACCAATTGCGCCGCACCGACACAGGCCAACCCCATGGCCAGGGTCGCTCCGATGATCACCGCGCGCGGTGGCAGCCTGCCCAGCAGCCAGGGCGCGAACAGGAACCCTGCCAATTTGCATGCAGTGTAAGCAACATCCAGCCAGGCGAATTCATCCGACGTGGCATGTGTATCGCCCATGATGTCGTTGCGCCCTATCGCCAGCACGCTGCTGGCGATGGCGTCGGTGAGCGCAGCCAGTACGATGCCAGCAACCAGCAGCCACCCTTTAAGCCACTTGATGCCCACTTTCCGGGTGCTCACGAGCCACCTCCGACCTCGATCCGCACTCGCGCCGACAGCCCCGGCACGATGCGCCCGGGCAACGGGTTGTGGGCCAGGCGAATCTTCACCGGCACCCGCTGCACTACACGCACGAAATTGCCCGTTGCGTTGTCCGGCGGCAACAGACTGAACGCCGCGCCGCTGCCAGGTGCGAAGCTGTCTACCACGCCTTCGAGGCTGTCCTGCGGGTAGCCATCCAGAGTGACCCGTGCCCGCTGCCCAGGCTGGATTTGCTCCAGCTGGGTTTCCTTGAAGTTGGCCACGATCCACACCCCGTCGACCGGGACCAGGTCGAGCAAGGCAGCACCCGGCGTAACGAATCGTCCGACCCGTACCTGGCGATTACCAATCACGCCGGCAACCGGCGCCCGCACCACGGTATGTTCAAGCTCGATCAGCGCCAGGTCGCGCGCGGCCCTGGCCTGGGCGATAGCCGCCACGGCTGCCTCACGCTGGGCATCCAGCACGGCGATACGTTGACGCTGAGCATCGAGTGTCGCCGCCGCAGCCTTCAGCGCGGCCTCGGCGCTGCTGCGGGCGGCGTCGGTCTGATCGACCAAGGCCTGGCTGATTGCACTGTACCGAATCAGCTTGCGGCTGCGCTCGTGGGTTTTGCTGGCCAGCTGCCGCTCGGCCTGGGCCGACTGGCGCTGCGCCTCGGCCTGGCGGACCTGCGCCTGCTGCAGGCGTGTCTGGGCGTCGACATCGCCAAGACGCGCCTCGGCAGCCTTCAGGTTGGCCTGCGCCTGGGCCAGGTGCGCACGGTAGTCGCGGTCATCGATACGGAACAACACGTCACCGGCCCTGACCTGCTGATTGTCCCCGACCTCCACCGCCGTCACGTAACCCGACACCTTGGCCGCCAGCGACGTTACATCTCCACGCACATAGGCGTTGTCGGTAAAGGCGACGTCAGCAGAGCGCAACGTCAGCCAACCCACAGCCAGCAACAGTATGGCTGCCACGCACAGCACGACGCCCACTATCTTCATCCGTGCAGGCTGCGGCATCACCGCCGCGTGGGCCTGCTCAGGTTCATGTGTGTTCATGATGCGTTGTCCTGTATTCGGCCCTGGTGGCATGGCACTGCCAACAGGGCCGAAGGCCTACTTCTCGCTCGGCGTGACCAGTACCGTCTCATTGCTGTCGAGCACGAACACGGCCATCAGCTTGGCCGGCTTGCTGTCGCTGGCGTTGGCACTGACGCCATGGAAAGCGCCCGGTGCCTCGTACCAGTTTTCGCCAGGTTTGTAGACCTTGGCTGGCTCGCCATTGACGCTGCTGCGCACTTCGCCTTCCAGCACCGTGGCATAGATGAATGCAGATTTCGGGTGCCGATGCGCGGGCGACGCGGCCCCGGGGGCGTAGTCGACGATCACTCCGCGCATGCTTTTGCCTGGCACGTTGGGCAGTGGTCTGTCGAAGACCACGGTGACTTTGCTGACTGGCCGCTCGGCGGCGACAACCGGGGTCATGGCCAGCACGGTGAACGCGGCGGCCAGGAGGGGGCGGCTGAACATGGTGATGCTCCTTCGGTTCGGGATAGGGGTTGAATCGTTCACTGGCGAGCCAGCCAGTCTTCGAAGCGGATCTTGCCAAGCCGCGCGCCGCTGCCGGGAGTCAGCGACTTGTCATCGAGCTCGGCACCGAAATAGCGGGCATGCACATCCGCCACCACCTTTCGTGTATCTCCACGCAGGCGCAGGAAGCGGCGCACCAGTTCATCCAGTGGCGCGGCCTCTGGCCCGGCAACCTCCAGCATGCCGAGCGCTGGTGGCGCCAACGCCACATCGATCAGCGCTGCTACCACATCATCCGAGGCCAAAGGCTGGAACAGCGCCGGCGACAGGCGAATCTCCTCTCCCACCGTCCCTGCCTGGGCAATGCCTTCGACGAACTCGAAGAACTGCGTGGCGCGCAGAATGGTGTACGGCAGCGCGGACTCCCTGATCAGCGCCTCCTGGGCGACCTTGGCCCGGAAGTAGCCATTTTCCGGCAACCGCTCGCTGCCCACGATAGACAACGCGACATGATGCTTGACCCCTGCAGCCTTCTCGGCTGCCAGCAGGTTGCGGGTGGACGTCTCGAAAAAATCGAGCACCGCCTGGTCCTCCCAGGACGGGGCATTCGCCACATCCACTACCACATCCGCACCGTTCATCGCCTCTGCCAAGCCCTCGCGGGTGATGCTGTTCACCCCCGTGCTCGGCGCTGCCGCGACGGCATCGTGGCCGCGCTCGCGCAGGCCGCCGACAAGCTTCGAACCAATGAGGCCAGTGCCTCCGATCACCACGATTTTCATTGGGGCTGTCTCCACGTTCACGACTGCAACCATTGCCGTCGTGGAGGTTCAAGCATGCGCCGCCGGCCTGTGCAGAGTCCTTGCGTACCGGCTGGATTTGCCTCCAGGCTTGCTTGAATTTCCGTCCAAACTGTTCAATTCACGCCCTGGCATGTGCAGCCAGCTTTGCGCTGCCGTATCATCGGCCCATACCACTGAACAGTCGCCTCGGACACGAAGCCTAGGGCGTGCGAGGGGATGCCACGTGCCATTCGAGTTTGACGACTATGTGCTCGACGAACAGCGCAGGGAGCTGACCCTGTGCGGGAAGGCCGTGGCCATCGGCCCGCAGGTGTTCGACCTGCTCTTGCAACTGGTCAGTCACCGCGACCAGGTGCTGGGGCGTGACGAGTTGTTGGCGCGCGTGTGGAACGGCAAGATCGTCTCGGAATCGACCATCACCAGCCATATCAATGCCGTGCGCAAAGCCATCGGCGATTCCGGTGAAGAGCAGCGCCTGGTACGCACGATCGCGCGCAAGGGCTACCGCTTCGTCGGCCTGATCCGCGAGCCTTCCAGCAGCGCGGCACAGGCCCCATCCGAACCTGTTCCCGTCGCCTGTGGGCCCGCCCTGCCCGATAAACCGTCGATCACCGTGCTGCCCTTCCAGAACCTCAGCGGTGACCCTGAGCAGGACTATTTCGCCGACGGGATGGTCGAGGACATCATCGCCGCCCTGTCCCGCATTCGCTGGCTGTTCGTCATCGCCCGCAACTCGAGCTTCACCTTCAAAGGCCAGCGCATCGATGTGCAGCAGGTTGGCCAGGCACTGGGCGTGCGCTATGTGCTCGAAGGCAGCGTGCGCAAGGCTGGCAAGCGGCTACGCATCACCGGCCAGCTGATCGACGCCACCAGCGGCGAGCATCTGTGGGCCGAGCGTTTCGAGGGGCGGCTCGACGACCTGTTCGAGTTGCAGGACCAGGTGACCGAAAGCGTGGTGGGCGCCATCGCCCCGCAGCTGGAACGGGCGGAGATCGAACGGGCCAAGCGCAAGCCCACCGACAACCTGTGCGCCTACGATTATTACCTGCGCGGCACGGCCAAGCTGCATAACGGCACCCGCGACGCCATAGCCCAGGCTCTACCGCTGTACTACCAAGCCATCGAACTGGACCCTGAGTTCGCTTCGGCCTATGGCATGGCGGCGTGGTGCTACTTCTGGCGCAAGCTCAATGGCTGGATGGATGATCGCGCCCAGGAAATCACCGAGGGTGCCCGGCTTGCGCGCCTGGCAGTGGAACTGGGGCGTGACGATGCCGTGGCGTTAACCCGCGGCGGCCATGCCCTGGGGCACCTGACGGGTGACCTGGACGGCGCGATAGCGCTGCTTGACCGGGCACGCCTGCTCAACTCCAACCTGGCGCCGGCCTGGTACCTGGGCGGGATACTCAGGGCGTTACGCGGCGAGACACAGACCGCCATCGACAATCTCAAGCACGCCACACGGCTGAGCCCACTGGACCCGGAGATGTTTCGCATGCAGGTGGACATGGCGTTGGCGCATTTCTTTGCCGGGCGGCTGGATGAGGCTGTGGAGTGGGCGGAAAAGTCGCTGGGGAATCTGCCCAGTCTGCTGGCGGCGGTGGCCCTGCTGGCGGCCAGCCATGCACTGAGCGGGCGGATGGACAGCGCGCACCGGGCGATGGAGCGCTTGCGAGCACAAGACCCAGGGTTAAGGGTGTCGACCTTGCGCCAGTGGCTGCCGATTTACCGCGATGAGGATCTGGCCCGATTTGCCGAAGGGTTGAGGTTGGCGGGGTTACCGGCTTGATCGGGGATGCATGAAACCCTGGCCTGGATTGCCTTCGTTGGAGTACCGAAACTCCAACTACAAATTTGTACCCACCACCAGTGAACCTGGATTGAGGCGCACAGTCTTAGCCGAGCCCTAAATTCGGCCTTGCCGCCGCCATTCACCAGAGCCATTCACCCCATGCGCCACGCAGTCCGTCGCTCCCCCTTTGTCTCGCTCTGCCTCATTCCTTTTTTCCACCTGTTCGCCAACCCCGCCCATGCCAGCGGGGAAAGGCAACTGGTGGCAGCCATCAACGACTATCGCACCCAGCCACAGCGCTGCGAGCGGCGCATTATCCGGGGCTCGACGCCGCTGGTGCTGAAACCGAAACTGGCGTTGCCGGTCGGCTACGGCGGGGGTTTGCGGGAAGGATTGAAGGCTGCGGGTTATCAGGCCGTGAAGGTGCGGGCCATCCGCCTGGTCGGCGCGCAAGATGCCGAGGAGGCCTTCGACATGCTGCGCAGCGACTACTGCACGGCGCTGCTCGATAGCCAATATGCCGATATCGGTGTGAGTCGCTCACGCAACGAGTGGCGGGTGCTGCTGGCTCGGCCCCTGCTCGATGCCCAGCTCGGCGATGGGCGATCGGCAAGCAAAGCGTTGCTGGCACAGGTGAACGCTGCACGGGCGAAACCACGCCTGTGTGGTCGCAAGCGCTTTGCCGCTGCACGCCCGCTGGCCTGGAACACCGCCCTGGGAACAGCGGCGCAGCGCCACAGCCGGGCGATGGCCAACGACAATTTCTTCGCGCACCGCGACCTCGACGGTGATCTACCCGCGGATCGGGCATGGGATGCCGGCTACCGTGGGCGGCAGATCGGCGAGAACATTGCCGCCGGCCAAGGGTCACCGAGCAAGGCGATGGCAGGCTGGCTGGCCAGCCCCGGGCATTGCGCCAACCTGATGAACCCGATGTTTACCCAGGTGGGTGCGGCCTTTGCCGAGAACTCGCGTAGCGATAACGGCGTGTACTGGACGATGCTGTTCGGCGCACCTTGAAGGGCACGTGCCAGCCCTGTGACCAAGGCTGGCCTGCCGATCGTTGCCTGCACCACCTCTGACAACCCCGCCATACCTCCCCCGCGCAGTCTCAGATGACTGGCGCTGGCGATGACACATCGCTTGCATATGACACTTTGTGTCATTAATATCGCACTTGTGTCCTGACGGTGTCCTCGCCGATCAGCAATCCATCGCCCTTCCCCATGCAGGTACAGCCCATGACGACCACCATGCAGACCCCCAAGGATCAGCTCGTCAAACTCGCCCAGCAGCAGATGCTGACGGCGCTGGCCGACAACACCTACACTCCTCGCCAGAAACTCGCCCTTACCTGCCGCATCCTGTTCGACGGCGGCCACGATTCGGGCCTGGCCGGGCAGATCACCGCCCGCGCCGAGCAGCCTGGCACCTACTACACGCAACAACTCGGCCTGGGCTTCGACGAGATCGCCGCTTCCAACCTGCTGGTGGTCGACGAAGACCTCACCGTGCTGCAAGGCCGCGGCATGGCCAACCCGGCCAACCGCTTCCATAGCTGGCTGTACCGCGCACGCCCCGACGTCAACTGCATCATCCACACCCACCCACTGCACAGCGCCGCCCTGTCGATGCTGGAAGTGCCACTGGCGATCTCGCACATGGACCTGTGCCCGCTGTTCGACGACTGCGCGTTCCTCAAGGAATGGCCCGGCGTACCGGTGGGCAACGAAGAAGGTGAAATCATTTCCAGGGCGATCGGCGACAAGCGCGCGATCCTGCTTTCCCACCACGGTTTGCTGATCGCCGGCCGCTCGATCGAGGAAGCCTGCGTCCTTGCCATGCTGTTCGAGCGCGCGGCAAAGATGCAGCTGCTGGCCATGGGCGCCGGTGAAATCCGCCCCATCCCGGATGCCCTGGGCAAGGAAGCCCACGACTGGATCTCCACCCCCAAACGTCATGGTGCCGCGTTCAGCTATTACGCGCGCCGTGCCTTGCGTGCCCATGGCGACTGCCTGGGCTGACTGAAGCTGTACTCTTTCCCCAACAACGGCAAAGGTGCCTGGTTATGTCTACACCTGTAATTCGCGGCGTTATCGGCTACACCATCACTCCCTTCACGGCAGACGGCGCGCTCGACCTGGATGCCCTGGGCCTGTCCATCGACCGCCTGATAGAAGACGGCGTGCACGCCATCGCACCGCTGGGCAGCACCGGCGAAGGCGCCTACCTGTCCGACAGCGAATGGGAAACGGTGGTGCGCTTCAGCCAGGCACGCATCGCCGGCCGCGTGCCCAGCGTGGTCAGCGTCTCCGACCTGACTACCGCACGCACCGTGCAGCGCGCCCGCCTGGCACAGGCCTGCGGCGCCACGGCGGTGATGGTGCTGCCCATCTCCTACTGGAAGCTCACCGAAGCCGAAGTGGTCGCCCACTACAAGGCGGTGGGCGCGGCCATCGACATTCCGATCATGCTCTACAACAACCCGGGCACCAGCGGCACCGACCTGTCGGTGGAGCTGATCCTGCGCATCCTCGGCGAAGTGCCCAATGTGACCATGGTCAAGGAAAGCACCGGCGACATCCAGCGCATGCACCGCCTGTTCAAGGCCACCGATGGCCAGGTGGCCTTCTACAACGGTTGCAACCCGCTCACCCTGGAAGCCCTGGTGGCCGGTGCCACCGGCTGGTGCACCGCCGCGCCCAACCTGATCCCGGCGCTGAACCTGGCGCTGTGGGACGCGGTGCAGCAAGGCAACCTGGCCGAAGCTCGCGCGTTGTTCTACCGCCAGTACGAACTGCTGGAGTACATCACCCGCCGTGGCCTGCCCACCACCATCAAGGCCGGTTTGAAACTGCTCGGCCAGGATGTCGGCGCTCCACGCCTGCCCCTGCAGCCGCTGGATGCGCAAGGCAGCGACTACCTGAAGAGCATGCTGGTAGAACTGGCCGACTGACCGTGACAACTGCCCGGCGGCGTCTTGCTGCCGGGCTTCATCCTGGCAACGTTGCTCGCCCTTGGCCAGACTCGACCTGGCGCAACACCTTCGCCAATTTCGCCACGGCCATCGCCAGCTCGCCAGGGGTATGCGCCGCAAACCCCATCAGCAATCCCGCCTCCCCTTTCGTCGACGCATACAGGCCACTTAGCCCCAGCAGGTCTATACCAGCGGCCTGCGCCGCCTTCACGACCTGCTCTTCAGGCATAGGCCTGGTGAAAACACAAGGCATCTGCATGCCGCCTGCGGGCACACGCGCGACAAGAAAGTCCGACAGCTGTGCCTGCACCAATGCCGCCAGGGCATCGCGGCGCTCCGCATAGATCGCCCGCATCAAGCGCACATGGGCGCCGAAGTGCCCGCCTTCGATGAACCTGGCCAAGGTCAGTTGTGCCAGCGAAGCCGTATGCCCGTCCTGCAAGGTTCGCGCAGCGGTCATCGGCTCGACCAGTTGCGGCGGCAAGACCATGTAGGCAATGCGCAAGCCGGCGAACAGGGACTTGGTGAACGTGCCGATGTAAACCGTACGGTCGTGGGCATCCAGGCCTTGCACGCACGCGGTGGGTTTGCCGGCATAGTGAAACTCGCTGTCGTAATCGTCCTCGATGATCCAGGCGCGTTGTTGCCGGGCCCACTCGATCACCGCCAGACGCCGGTCCAGGGACAGGGTCACACCAGTAGGGAACTGACGCGAAGGGGTCAGGAAAACAGCCCTGGCATGGGGAGCCAGCCGTGTTATCTGCGCGACCTGCATGCCGTCCGTGTCCACGGCCACGGCGATGCAATGCAGGCCAGCAGCACCCAGCGCCTTCCTGACCCCATGGTAGGCCGGGTCTTCGATAACCACCTGATCGCCCGCGTCGGCCAATACGTGAGCACACAGGCTGAACGCCTGCTGTGAACTGGTAAGGATGAGCACGCGGTCAGCCGTGGCCTGTGCGCCACGTTCAAGATTGACGTAATCGGCAATAGCCCGCCGCAGTGGCTCGGTACCTTGCGCGCTACTGGGCTGCAATGCCTGGGAGCCATGTTCCTTGAACACCTGCCGTTGCAGCTTTTCCCAGGCCTGCAACGGGAAATTGCGGGTTTCCGCCACCCCCGGCGCAAACGGCCGAGAAACGAAGAAATTGTGCACTCCGCCCTCCTGGCACAGCGCCTGGCCACGACGGCTGATTGCCGGCGGTTCGTCCGGGGCTTTCACCTTGCGGCCCCGGGGCGGGGCCGGAAGGTGCTGCGCACGGGGTGAAACGAAGCTGCCACTACCCACCCGGCGCTCGATGAAGCCTTCGGCGTGCAGCTGGCCATATGCAGCCTCGACCGTATCCCGTGACACAGCCAGCGAGGCCGCCAGCGCACGGGAGGCGGGCAACGCCTTGCCCACGGGCAACGCCCCTTCGAGAACAAGCTGGCGTATCGCACGCTGGATTCTTACGTGCAACGGCGGTGACGCGCGCTCTGGGTCGCCGATCCAGGCTTTCACCGACTCCAGTTGTGCATGCTTGAACATTGGTATGGCCATGTGTGGAAAAGTGGTGGGGCTATACCGGCCATTCTAGCGCTATAAAAACCAGCCTTTCCAACCCTATGCGCCAGAACGACCGAGGCCTCGATGAACACGCCCGCACACACTGTTCCAACCCCGCTACGGCTGACAGACATCCTTCACCCCGTGGTGGCGGGGATCGTTTCGGTAATAGTCAATTATGGCGGCACCTTCATCCTGGTGTTCCAGGCCGCCAAGCTGGCCGGGCTGAGCCCGGCGCTGACCTCCTCGTGGGTCTGGTCAGTGTCGATCGGCGTCGGGCTCAGTGGCCTGGTCCTGTCCTGGTACAGCCGCGAGCCGGTGATCACCGCCTGGTCCACGCCGGCCGCTGCGTTCCTGGTCACAGCGCTGGCCAGCGTGCCCTACAGCGACGCCATCGGTGCCTACCTGCTGTCGGCAGCCGGCTTCGTGATGCTGGGAGTGACCGGTTACTTCGAGCGCCTGGTGCGGGCCATCCCGGGCGGAATTGCCGCCGGCCTGCTGGCGGGTATCCTGTTGCAATTCGGCATTGGTGCATTCGGCGGCCTGTCGGTCGACCCCGCCCTGGCCGGGCTGTTGATCGCGGCCTATGTAACATTCAAACGCTTTACCGCCCGCTATGCCGTAGTAGGCATTCTGCTGCTAGGCCTGGGTTACCTGCTACTGCAGGGCCAGGTGGACCTGACAGCGCTCAGGCTGGAATTCGCCACGCCGTTGTTCACCGCGCCCACCTTCTCCCTCAACGCCGCCCTGAGCGTGGCCCTGCCGTTGTTCCTTATCACCCTTACCGGTCAGTACATGCCAGGCATGCTGGTGCTGCGCAACGATGGCTTCAAGACCAGCGCCAATCCGATCGTGGCAGTCACTGGCCTGGGGTCGTTGCTGATGGCACCGTTCGGGTCGCACGCCTTCAACATCGCTGCCATCACCGCCGCCATCTGCACTGGCAAGGAAGCCCACGAAGACCCGGGCAAACGCTGGGTCGCGGGCATCGCTGCCGGCGTCTGCTACATCCTCGTAGGGATATTCGGGGTCACCCTGGCCAGTGTGTTCATGGCCCTGCCGGCCACCTTCATCACCACGCTGGCCGGCCTTGCACTGCTGGGCACCATCGGCGCCAGCCTGGCCAACGCAATGGCAGATGCCCGTTCACGCGAAGCGGCACTGATCACATTCTTGGCCGCGGCAGCCAACATCAACCTGTTTGGCATTGGCGGGGCATTCTGGGGGCTGGTCATTGGCTTGCTGGCCTATGCCGTACTGAACGGCCGCCTACCCGGTTTCTGCCACTTCTCCCGGTAAGCGGGCTTTCCACCATCCTGCCGTGCGCCAGGTGCGCACGCCGTACAACAGGTATCGACATGCCCAAAGCTGGCCCCAAGCTTCTTACCCAAATTGCTGCCGTACACTTCGTCAGCCATGTGCACATCATGCTTATCCCGGCGCTGCTACCCGTGCTCCCCGACTTGCTGGGGGTAGGGTTCGTCGAACTCGGCGCAGCCCTGGCCGTGTTCAATATCGTCTCCGCCCTGGTGCAGGCACCGCTAGGCTATGCCGTCGACCACTACGGTGCGCGCAAGGTGCTCAAGGCGGGCTTGCTGCTGGGCAGCATCAGTTTCCTGCTGGTTGCTGTCAGCCCCAGCTACATCCTGCTGTTGGTGGCGATGGCCATGGCCGGCCTGGCCAATGGCGTGTACCACCCGGCCGACTACGCGCTGCTGGCCAACGGCATCGAACAAGGCCGCCTGGGGCGGGCGTTCTCGATCCATACCTTTGCCGGCTTCCTCGGCTCGGCGGTAACGCCAGCGATATTTCTCGGCATCGCTGCACTATTCGGCACGCAGGCTGCCCTGATGGCGGGCGCGGCTGCGGGGGTTGCCGCCTTGCTGTTGATATCGGTTCCAGGCAGTGGAATCCACCACGTTGCCAAGCCTGGCAAAGGCGGCTCTGGCCCCACTGCAGCAGGTCGCGCGCGACTGTTCACGCCCATGCTCGGGCTGCTGACGGTCCTGTTCATCTTGCTCAACCTGAGCACCAGTGCCATCGAGAAGTTCTCCGTGGCCGCCCTGGTCCAGGGCCAAGACCTGACCCTGGCCTGGGCCAACACGGCACTCACGGCCTTTCTGCTCAGCAGTGCTGCAGGTGTACTGTGCGGTGGGGCCTTGGCTGACCGGACCCGGCGTCACGGCCTGGTGGCGGCCTCGGCCTTTGCCCTGGCTGCCGCGTTGACAACGCTGGTGGCCCTCGGGCTGCTTCGGGGCTGGGGGTTGGTGGTGGTTCTCGGTGCCATTGGCTTGCTGACCGGGATCATCGCCCCGTCGAGGGACATGCTGGTGAAGGCAGCGGCACCGAGCGGCGCCGAGGGCAAAGCGTTCGGGCTGGTCTCGACCGGCTTCAGCATCGGCGGTGCCCTAGGGCCGGTGGCGTTTGGCTGGATGCTCGACCAACGCCTGCCTCATGGCATCTTCGTGGCATCGATCGTGTTCATGCTGCTGACGGTGCTGCTGACCTTGGCACAGGAAGCCTACCTGGCCAGGAAGCACCGACAGCCTGTCTAGCCCCAGGGCTGCTTTGCAGCCCTTTCGCAATGCAAGGCAGATCCCGCAGAACAGCACATGGCCATTGATTCATCTGCGCACTGGCTACTCAGGCGACCGGATTGGCATGCACCACCCGCCCACCTGCTCCCGGCCGATTGACGAACAACACATCCAGCACACTGCCGTGCAACCCCTTCAACGCATTCCAGTTCGCTGATGCATGCACGTACCTGTCTCGCAACAATCGCTGCTCATCCTCGGTCAACCCAGGCTGTTCGCATTCACCCAAGGCAAACGCATGCAACTTGCGGCTGATGCCCAGCAGTTCATCCGGCAGCCGGTACTCAACCTGCCCGCCCAGTTGCGCAAACGGCACACCAGCGCGCACCGCCAGCTCCCGCATGATGCTCAGGTACACCCGCGACAGCTGCCCCGCCACTTCCCGTTCGCGGTACACCGCCGCATACACCTGTTTCTGCGCCTCGCTAGGCAGGCCACCGGCAATCGGAACCTCCCAGGCCAGCACACGCGGCCTGGGCGCGCCCATTTCGCCAAACGACGACGCCAGCAACGCACTGACTGTGGCATGCACACGCGTGTGCTCGGCGCGCATTCTCAGCGGCACCCGCTGAGAATGCGGTTTGCACAGCAGCACCTGCTCCTGCGTGGTATCCGGGTAACCACCGCCAATGTTCGAGTGCACGCCTGGCAACACGATGTCATGGCCGCTGCGTACCAGCGGGAAGTTGTGCCGCTGCTCGTCCCCCGCCACCAGTTGCACCATTTGCCGGGCAATGCCCGCGACCAGACCCAGGCGCAAGCCACCATGGCGGTCGTCGGCAGGATCGAAGTCGCCCTGCAGCGGCGCGATAATCGCAGCAACCGTGTCGAACAGACCGATGAAGTTGATCACGATGCCACAGGGCACAGCCAACAGGCTGCTGCCGCCATCATGCAGCAGGTTGGCCAGATGACGCACAGCCGCAGCGCCGCGGCTGAAACCGAACAAGTCGAACTCGACCCGCTCGAGCCTTGCCTGTGGGTGCGCCTGGCGCCAGTCCCGCAGTTGCCCAGCTATCCCCGCCAAGGCCTCGGTGACCCGCGCCTCGGCCCCTCTACGCCCACACCCGGTGGCCGAGGCATAGGCATGATCCGCCTCCCCCGCCAGGGTGCCCACGCCCTCGACATAGCGCTTCAGAAACGCCATGGTCCCATCAGCATTGGCCCCCTTCGTCGGGTACAGTGCATGCAACAGGGCCACATTGCTCATGGCATTGGCATAACTGCCCCCTTTACCCACCGGTGCATCCACCGCCATCACATTGTTCAGGTTGTTACCGGTGCCATCGAAGAACACGCCAAAACGCAGAGTGACCGGCGTGATGCGTGCAGTGCTACAGCTGTTCAGGTCCATTGTCCTGCCTCCTGCTTGTACAAAAAGCACAAGCAGGCGCCAGCACACCGCCGCGGAACATCAGCCAATGGCCAGCCATATGCAGGACATTTCCGGACCTGCATGGCCCCCGGCAAGGATAAATTTCCCTACCGCCATTGGTCGCCACCCCCCCGGATGGATTAAAGTATCACCCCTTGCCAGGGCAGCTGCTTCCAGCCGCCTGCGGCCCCATACCAGGAACCGTCACCGATGGAACACCGTGAAGCGCTGATCGCGCTGCGCACCTTTCTTTCTTCCCAGATCCTAGGCCAGGAGAAACTGGTCGAGCGGCTGTTGATCGTGCTCCTGGCAGACGGCCACATGCTGGTCGAAGGCGCGCCGGGCCTGGCCAAGACCAAGGCCATCAAAGAGCTCGCCGAAGGCATCGAGGCGCAGTTCCATCGCATCCAGTTCACCCCCGACCTGCTCCCGGCCGACATCACCGGCACCGAGATATACCGCCCGGAAACCGGCAGCTTCGTGTTCCAGCAGGGGCCGATCTTCCACAACCTGGTGCTGGCCGACGAAATCAACCGCGCCCCGGCCAAGGTGCAGTCCGCACTGCTCGAAGCCATGGCCGAACGCCAGGTCAGCGTGGGCCGCAGCACCTACGACCTGTCGCCGCTGTTCCTGGTCATGGCCACACAGAACCCGATCGAGCAGGAAGGCACCTACCCGCTGCCCGAAGCCCAGCTCGACCGCTTCCTGATGCACGTGAAAATCGGCTTCCCCGACGCTGCGGTAGAGCGGCGCATCCTGTTGCAGGCCCGTGGTGAAGCCCTGGGCGGCGAGACCAAGCCCGAGCGCCGGGTCAGCCAGCAGGCGATCTTCGCCGCCCGCAAGGAAATCCTTGGCCTGTACATGGCCGACGCGGTGGAGGAATACCTGGTGCAACTGGTGATGGCCACCCGCACTCCGGCCAAGTTCGATGCCGAACTGGCCGACTGGATCGCCTACGGCGCCAGCCCGCGTGGTTCCATTTCGCTGGACCGCTGCGCGCGCGCGCACGCCTGGCTGGCCGGGCGCGACTTCGTCAGCCCCGAAGACATCCAGGCGGTGCTGTTCGACGTGCTGCGCCACCGCATCATCCTCTCGTTCGAGGCCGAGGCGGCAGGGATCGACCAGGACCGCGTGGTCCAGCGCATCCTCGACGTCGTCGCCGTTGCCTGAGCCCATGCCCACTGCATCGCTGGCCGAACCCGGCATCCGCATCGGCCTTGCCGAGCTGATCGACATGCGCCACCGCGTGCGCGAAATCCAGCTGTTTTCCCGGCCCGGCCAGCGCAGCCCGCTGGTGGGCCTGCACCACTCCAAGCTGCGCGGGCGCGGCGTGGACTTCGACCAGGTGCGCGTCTACCAGGCTGGCGACGATGTGCGCAACATCGACTGGCGGGTTACCGCGCGTACCCAGGAGCCGCATACCAAGCTGTTCCACGAAGAGCGCGAACGGCCAATCTTCATTCTTGTCGAGCAGAGCCAACGGCTGTTCTTCGGCTCGGGGCTGATGTTCAAGTCGGTGCTGGCCGCCCAGGCTGCAGCGCTGTTCGGCTGGGCCGCGCTGGGCCATAACGACCGCATTGGCGGGTTGGTGTTCGGCGACAACGAGCACCACGAAATCAAGCCCCGGCGCAGCAAACAGAGCCTGCTGCAACTGCTCAACCGCCTGGCCAAGGTCAACCAGGCGCTGCACACCGAGGCCACGCCCGGTGCCGACAGCCTCGGCCTGGCCCTGCGCCGCGCCCGCGAAGTGCTGCGCCCCGGCAGCCTGGCCATCGTGATCTGCGATGAGCGCTCGCTCACTGCCCAGGTGGAGCAGCACCTGGCCATGCTCTCGCGCCATTGCGACCTGCTGTTGATGCCGGTGTCCGACCCGCTCGATCATGCCCTGCCCGCCGCTGGCCTGCTGCGCTTCGCCCAGCGCAGCGCGCAGCTGGAGCTCGACACCCTGGACGCCAACCTGCGCCAGGCCTACCGCCAGCAGGCCGAAGCGCGCATCGAGCGCTGGGAGCTGATGGCGCAAAAGCTGCGCGTGCTGCTGATGCCACTGAGCACCCAAAGCGACATGATCGAGCAGCTGCGCGAGTACCTGAACGCCCAGCGGCCACGGAGCGCGTCATGAAGAGCAGCGGCCAATGAACCCGCTTGATCAACTGCAGCCGCTGATCGCCCCCGCGCCGATCGGTCTTTGGCCACCGGCACCCGGCTGGTGGCTGCTGCTGGCCATGCTGCCGCTGCTGGCCTGGGGCCTGTGGCGGGTGCGCCACTGGCGCCCGGGCAAACGTCGTATCGTGCGTGCCGAACAACCCTTGGACCCGGTACGCGTGGAAGCACTGGCCGAACTGGCCCGCCTGCCGCGCCCCTACGATGGCGCGCCGGCCGGGGCGTGGCTGCAACAGATCAACGCCCTGCTCAAGCGCTTGTGCCGCAGCCACTACCCAGGCGCCAACAGCCATACCCTCAACGGCCGCCAGTGGCTGGCGTTTCTCGACAACCGCTGCCCGGCCGCCGGCCTGACCCGCTGGATGGTACTGGTCGAAGGCGCCTACAAACCCGAGTGCAAGCTCGACGACAAGGCCATCGCCGGGCTCAGCCAAGCCGTCGAAACCTGGATTCGCAAGCATGTTTGAACTGGCCTGGCCGTGGGTCTTCGCCCTGTTGCCGCTGCCGTGGCTGGCGCGCCTGGTGCTGCCAGCAGCCGACAGCGGCGAACCGGTGCTCAAGGTGGGCTTCCTCGACGAACTGGAAGGCCTGGCCGGGCGCCGCGCGCGGCTCAACCTGCCAACCTGGCGCCAGCAGGCGCCCTTTGTCGTCATCTGGCTGTTGCTGCTGTGCGCCGCCGCCCGCCCGCAATGGCTGGGCGAGCCGGTGCCAGTGGCCGCCAGCGGCCGCGACCTGCTGGTGGCAGTGGATGTGTCCGGGTCTATGGACTTCCCCGACATGCAGTGGCAGAACGAAGAGATCAGCCGCCTCGACCTGGTCAAGGCGCTGCTCGGCGACTTCCTGCAGGACCGCGAAGGCGACCGCGTGGGCCTGATCCTGTTCGGCAGCCAGGCCTACCTGCAGGCCCCGCTCACCTTCGACCGGCGCACGGTGCGTACCTTCCTCGACGAGGCGCAGATCGGTATCGCCGGCAAGAACACCGCCATCGGAGACGCCATTGGCCTGGCGGTCAAGCGCCTGCGTCAACGCCCGGCACAAAGCCGGGTGCTGGTGCTGATCACCGACGGCGCCAACAACGGCGGGCAGATCCACCCGCTGACCGCCGCCCGCCTGGCCGCCCAGGAAGGCGTGCGCATCTACACCATCGGCATCGGCGCCAACCCCGAAGCCAGCGGCACCCCTGGTCTGCTCGGCCTGAACCCGAGCCTGGACCTGGACGAAGCCTCGCTCAAGGAAATTGCCGACATCACCCACGGTACCTACTTCCGCGCCCATGACGGCGCCGAACTGGACGCCATCGGCGACACCCTCGATCAGCTCGAACCGGTGGCCCAGCAACCGACCCAGGCGCGCACGGCCAAGGCCCTGTATGCCTGGCCCCTGGCCCTGGCCTTGCTGCTGAGCGTGCTGCTGGTGCTGGCCGTGCAATGGCCGGACAACCTGCTGCACCGCCTGCTGCGCAAGCCGCGCTTCCTGCAACCGCACCCGGAATGGCGCCAGCGTCTGAAGCGCCTGCGCCTGAGGAGGCGGCGATGATCGAACTGTGGCCCGAATGGCTGCGCCCGCTCTGGCTGCTGGCCGTACCCCTGCTCGCCTGGCTGCTGTACAAACTGTGGCACCGGCGCAAACGCGCCGGGCGCTGGCAGATGATTCTGCCGCCGGCGTTCCATGGCGTCCTGCTCGGCGGTGGCAGCGGCAGCACCAGCAAGCTGCCGTGGGTGGCGCTGGGCCTGGCCTGGGTGCTGGTGATCCTGGCGCTGCTCGGGCCCAGTTGGCAGCGCGTGGAAGAAAGCCGCCAGCGCCCGGCCGACCCGCTGGTGATCCTGCTCGAACTGACCCCGCAGATGCTCGCCGAGGACAGCCCGCCCAACCGCCTGGAGCAGGCGCGGCGCAAAATCCTCGACCTGCTGGAGCACCGCCGCGACAGCCAGACCGCGCTGGTGGTCTACGCTGGCTCCGCACACACCCTGGTGCCGCTGTCCGATGACTTGGCCACCAGCCGCAACCTGCTCGAGGCGGTCGACCCATCGATCATGCCCAAGCCCGGCCAGCGCGCCGACCTGGCCGTGCAAAAAGGCCTCGCGCTGCTTGCCCAGAGCGGCCTGGGCCAGGGCCGCCTGCTGCTGATCGGCTCGTCGCTCAGCGCCCCGGAGCGCGAAGGCATCGCCCAGGCCCTCGGCCGCCAGGGCCCGAGCCTGCTGATGCTGGGCATCGGCAGCAGCGAAGGCGCACCGGTGCGCCAGGCCAATGGCGAATACCTGAAGGACGACCAGGGCGGCATCCTGTTGCCACGCCTGGACAGCGCCAGCCTCAAGGGCTTCATCAACGGCACCGGCGGGCGCTACCGGCATGCCCGCATCGACGACCTCGACCTGCGAGGCCTGGGCCTGTTCGACAGCCCGCGCACCGGGCGCAATGATGGCCAGACCCTGCAACTGGACAGCTGGGCCGACCAGGGGTACTGGCTGCTGCTGCCGCTGTTGCTGCTGGCCGCCTGTGCCGGCCGACGCGGCTGGCTGTTCTGCCTGCCGCTGCTGCTGGCCCTGCCCCAGCCCAGCCAGGCCTTCGAGTTCAACGACCTGTGGCTGCGCCCCGACCAGCAAGGCCAGCGCCTGCTGGAGCAGAACCGCCCGGCCAGTGCCGTGCGCCATTTCCAGGACCCGCAATGGCGCGGCATGGCCCTGTACCAGGCCGGCGACTATGCCGGCGCTGCCGAAGCCTTTTCCCAAGGCGACACCGCCGCCGCACACTACAATCGAGGCAATGCCCTGGCCCGCGGCGGTGAGCTGGAAGCTGCGCTGGACGCCTACGAACAAGCCCTTGAACGCCAGCCCGACCTGCAAGCGGCGCTGGACAACCAGGCACTGGTGCAGCAACTGCTGCAACAGCGCGAGGCCACTGCCGAGGAACAACCGGCCAGCAGCGATACCCAAGGCACGCCCGGCAGCGAAACCGAAGGCAACAGCAGCTCGGCCAGCAGCCCGGCCCAGGGCACGCCCGGCAACGACGAACAGGCCAGCGCCGAACAGCCCGGCGAAGGCAGTAGCAACAGCCAGGTAACGCCCGGCAACCAAGCGGGCGCGGACGACAGCGTCACCCAGCCGCCGCAGCGCCCGGTATCGACCAGCCTTGATACCGAACAGCGCCAGGCCCTGGAACAATGGCTGCGGGAGATCCCCGACAACCCGGCGGAGCTGCTGCGGCGCAAATTCTGGTATGAACAGCAATTGCATCAGGAAACCTCACGATGAGTCGCTTCGGCGTCTTTCTCCTCTGTCTGCTGTGGGCCGTGCTGGCCCAGGCCGAACCGTTGCTGCGTGCCAGCGTCGACCGTACCCGCCTGGAAGCCGGCGAAAGCCTGGAGCTGACCCTGGAAAGCCAGGACGTCACCCAGTTCGGCAAGCCCGACCTGCGCGCGCTGGAGGGTGACTTCGAAGTGCGCGGCACGCGCCAGCTGAACAGCCTGCACAGCCTCGATGGCGAAACCCGCGCCAGTACCCGCTGGATCATCACCCTGCTGCCGCGGCGCAGCGGCAGCCTGCGCATCCCCGAACTGCAACTGGGCCAGTCGCACAGCCAGGCCATCGAACTGCAAGTGCTGCAGGCCGATGCCAGCCGCCAGGACAGTGCCTCGCAGGTGTTCATCGAAGCCACGCTCGACAGCAGCGAGGTCTACGTCCAGGCCCAGGCCGTGCTCACCCTGCGCATCTACCATTCAGTGGCACTGTACGACGACAGCAGCCTCAGCCCGCTGCAACTGGAAAACGCCAAGGTCGAACCGCTGGGTGAATCGCGCACCTATGAAAAGGAAATCAACGGCGTCCGCCACGGCGTGATCGAAACCCGCTATGCCGTGTATGCCCAACAAAGCGGCACCCTCGACATCCCACCGTTGACTTTCACCGCCACCGCCGCCGCTAGCCAGGACGAGGCCCCGCAAGCCAACGGCACGACCCGGGCCGGCCACCAGGTGCAAGTCAGTTCGTTGCCATTGCGCCTGGCCGTACGGCCGATTCCGGCGGCCTGGCCTGCTGGCGCGCCCTGGCTACCGGCCCGCAGCCTGACACTTGAAGAGCACTGGAACCCCGACCCTGGCAACCAGCAGGTGCAGATTGGCGACTCGCTGACCCGTAACATCACCCTGCGTGCCGAAGGCTTGTCCAGCACCCAGCTGCCACCGCTGCCAGCCACCGAAATCACCGGCCTGCGCCGGTACCCCGACCAGCCGTTGCTGCGCAACGAAATCAGCGAACGAGGGATGATTGCCAACCGCGAAGAGCGCGAAGCCTTGGTGCCAACCCACAGCGGCGCGCTGGCCCTGCCGGCGCTGGAAGTGGCCTGGTGGAATACCCGAGAAGACCACCTGGAGCACAGCAGCCTGCCGGCGCGCACGCTGAATGTGCAGGACAACCCGGCGCTGAGCGCCGACACCCCGGTTGGCGACAACAGCAGTGCCAGCAGCTTGCTGTGGCCCTGGCAGCTGGCCACCCTGGTGTTCGCCCTCACCACCGTGCTGGGCTTTGCCCTGTGGTGGCGCGCCCGCTCGCAGCCAGCGGTGCTGCGTGCCGCGCAGGCCGGGCCGAGCCCGCGTACCTTGCTGGATGATCTCAAGCGCGCGTGCCAGGCCAACGACCCACAGGCAACCCGCCAGGCGCTGGACGCCTGGGCCCGCCAGCAGCCGGAGACCCTGGCCGAGATGGCGGCGCGGTTCGTGCCGTTGTCGGATGCACTGGATGGGTTGAACGGGGCGCTGTATAGCGAGAGCGGGCAGTATTGGCAGGGTGAAGATTTGTGGCGGGCGATCGGTACGATCCCGCCGGCTGAGCAGGTATTGCTACCGACCGGCGAGAACGGCAGCCTGCCGCCGCTATATCCCAAGTAAGTGGTTGCCTGTGCGGGCCTCTTCGCGGGTAAACCCGCTCCCACAAACCTTGCGCAGTACCTGTGGGAGCGGGTTCACCCGCGAACACCGGCGTAGCCGGTGCCACCCGCCGCCGTACGACATTTCTGAACCTGCACCCTAATGCTTCAGAATCAACCCACTTAGGAATTATCCTACGCGCGCTGCCGAACTATCGCTGTTGTCGGGGAAACACCTCACGGATAACGTTTCCGGGTCGCTTCGGTGACCGGGTGTGAGAACCCGACAGAGATTTTACGCAGCACCTCTATGGTGGCCGTACGTGGGCGGGCCTTGGCCTGGCCGAGTCTTTGCGTATTTCTCCTCGGTTTCTCACCCCGCGTACGGCTGCCACCCTCAATCCGTGAGAAAGATTCAGGTGGCAGTTCCCTTCTCCTTCAGAGGAATACGCCATGAAGAAACTCGTCCCCAATCCACCCGTAAAACTAACGGCCCGCCCCTTCTACACCATCAACCAGGACACACCCTCGGTTGACGCCCTGATCCACACCCTCCAGCTGATGGCCGGCATCGAAGACTCGCTGGACGAATACATCTGCGCCAATGCCGGCGAGCCCGGCATCAACATGCTGGTCAACGCGGTGCATCACGTACAGATGACCAAGGCCCTGGCCGAGTTGCTGTTGCACCGGCAAACCGGGGATATCACCTGGCACTGACTACACAGCCCCAAGACATGCGCGGCCCCTGTAGGAGCGGCCTTGTGTCGCGAAAGGGCCGCAAGGCGGCCCCGGCGATTTTGTGGTGGAGCGGAGATCGTGGGGGCGCTTTGCGCCCCTTTCGCGACACAAGGCCGCTCCTACAGAGACCGTGGTGGGAAAGAGGGCTTCATCAACCTGTGAGCAACTGTTTAACTGGCTGACAGCTCAGATGAACCGCTGCCCCTCGAACGGGTTCCAGCTCTGCTGTCCTTTGGTCTGCTTCAGGTAGTAGGCACGGTTGGTCAGGAAGCTGTACAGAAACGCAAACGCCATGCTGATGCCGTTATCCAACGGGCGCGGGATTTCGCTACCCGTCGCGATCTCGTAGTAGCTCAGGAGAACGCCGATGGCGATCATGATGGCCAGCATGACCAGGTTCTTCTTCCACAGTCCCAGCACGAACCAGTAGATCGGGCCGAAGAAAAAGGCGATGAAGTTGTTGTTGATCAGCAGCTTCTTACCAAATGGCAAGGCGCGGAAAGCGGCTTTGTAGGGCTCGGAGGTGGGTGCGCCGTACTGATCGAAGAAAGCGAAACGCTCCCGCCATTTTGGCTTGAGGTTATCTGGGGTGGATTGGGTTTGTGGGATGCCTTCCATTGGTGACTCCTGTGATTATCGTCCGTGTGTGTCGAATAGCCATGATCATGGCCGGTTTGGAGGGTAAAACAGCATGCTTTTGAGGGCAAGCTTAATACCTCCCGCAAAGCGAGAGCCAAGTCACGAAACACTCAAGGCTTCCAGATCGGCGCGATCAGAAATTCGTTGTTCACCAATTGATGTCGGTCAGGCGACCCAGCGGGTTGTCGTAGTGCAGGTGAACGCGGGTGCCGCTGAGGAACTTCGTATACCCCCTATTAGACTAACTATTGAGCTGTCGCTCCACCTCATCATCAGCCGCACTCAATATACCCTCCACCAGACTTGAATCGATTTTCCAAATGGGTAATTTGGGGTTCCCTACATATTGCTGACCATAGGGAATTTCGTAATAAGACGCATCTACTTTTTCCGCAGTTAGCACAGCACAAACTGATCGAATCATTTTTGCATGATCGTGATAGTCGCCGTCAAAAATTTCCAACTCTAATACTGGCTCATGCGCCAGAATCGTTGATTTCAACTGCAACAATGGGACACCAAGTACACGATGGAGCTTCATAAGGGCTGAAGCTGAGACCCCAGCCCCCTCCATGACAATCGCAATGACAGACATTGTTCTAGGAACATCGTAAGGTGAAAAATATACATCATAACCTTTTAGCTCGTTACAATACGCCGCCTCAAAGATTCAGGCCAATTCATTTTCATACACCTCAATACCCCGAAGGCAAACTATTGACCCGCTGCAGTTCCGAACCCAATTTAGCAGCCTTAGCAATCATGGAAAAACGAAACCCTGGATCAACAGGGATATCTCCATTTTTATATAACCCCCATCCGGAAAATGATCTTGCCCTCTTCTAGGTATTTACCACTTCACTCGACCCTTGGAAGTTTGATTCATAGTTTAACACCTTTACTTGATCCTCGAAGCCAATCGAGAAAAACCTTCCATTTCTGTATATTCCTTCATCGGAACAATCCGCATGCAGAGGTCTCGTAACCTCAAACCCAGGAGGCGCAGGGTTTTTCATGGGGCCAGAGATGCCACGGCAAATTGAGCCCCATCTTGTAGCAGGGGGAGTTCATGGATCACACTCTATCAGAAATTGGAAAACTGCCCCTTAAAAACTCACCCGACCGCCATAAAACCAAACATATGACTTACCATTTCATTAAATGTTGAAAACTCATAGTAAACATTATCGAAGGCCTGGCAATCTCTCACCTGATATATTTTTGAGGACATTTCCAGCACATAAACATCCATATCACTCTCTCCAAAAACCAAGTAATCCTTCATCCATTCCAAATCACGCCAATTCAAATTCATCTCTATAAAATCATTGGTCTCACCGGCACAATCCGAAAATGGTATTCGGCGAGTTGAATACAAAAATACGCCATTCTCCGCAGCCCCATTACAAACACCTAATAGCTCCAGATACTCTGAGGGCGGCATAGCAAGCAACGCCAACTGACAGCGCTGAACAAATAATTCCAGATCTTCTTCGGATGCACCGGGAATAAGTGCAGGCGCACCAGACAACTTGTCGATCATCATTTTCATTTCAATCATCTAATGACCTAATATGCACGCCCCTCAAGGAATCTACTGATCGACCTCACCCTCACCAACCAAGGAGTCAATAAACACACGAAACGAAGAGGACAACATCTTTTGAGCGTTAATGTGATTTATGCGCATGTCAATATCCGGCTGAAAAACATCAACCGCAAAATAAATAACACTACCTCCTTCTTTATCAAGGCAAATAAAATTACCTGCCTCATCAACGGCAAAAGGTACCAAATGTGCTGGCAATACGTTCCTATGCACCATCAAATTGAAGCATCCGCCTATGTATTTAGTCTCGTCTTTGTCAACGATTTCAGCGCTGGCGATGCTTTTAAAATCTTCAATTCTAATCGGCTCATAATTTTCATCGCCCGCCCAAAACTCCCGATTCGGAGTGCCTCCATTGAAAGACAGGTAAAGCTCCCTGAAGTCCGTTGGAAATTGCATGCCAATTTCAGACTCAAGGTTATCAATATCTAATATCGAGACGGGAGCACCAGAATCAAACAGTTCAAAGTCATCCATTATAGAATCTTCAACAAGTTTTTAATGTTGTTTTCTGTGGGCGGCCTTTAGTCAACCCTTATCCTGTGAGATAGCTATAGCTTCAGGTATCCCATAAGATCCAGAAGGCAAACCAAAATATTTTTCGAATTGCGCGACTGAGCCAGTATGCGGCAACGAAGCCTTGTGAGCAGACTGCATTACTAACTGCATAGTACCTTTGCCCGTCACAGGATCGAAATCGTCCAAGTGGTGCCAAGTGTATTTGCCTATTGATTTCACTTGAGCCTTTGTCAGTCCAGCCTGTTTGTAAGCCTCGGTAAAGTCAGAGCACAGTTCAGGTGCACGCTGTTTAGCAAAATCAAAGCGAGCGAAAACCTCAACGCACTCCGGTTCAACGGCGGCCGCGAAAACTGAGTGCAACACCTGACCTTTCCGGTACCGTGCTGCCCCT